>JBATLM010000246.1:0-6625 GCA_049289315.1 Cyclobacteriaceae bacterium | reverse complement strand
CTATACGACATTGGAGCGAACCGGGGTGCGACCGACATTGGATGTAAATGGAATTTGGGGTGGATATACGGGAGAAGGAGCAAAGACGGTATTACCATCAAAAGCTAATGCAAAAATTTCCATGCGACTGGTTCCTGATCAGTCTAGTCATGAAATCACAGAGTTGTTCACAAAACATATCAAAGCCATCGCACCTCCTTATGTAAAGGTGAAGGTGATGGCACACCACGGTGGTGAGCCGGCAGTAACACCCACAGATTCTCCGGCCTATAAGGCTGCTAGCAATGCTTTTGAAGAGGTTTGGGGGAAAACGCCCATTCCATCAAGAGACGGAGGAAGTATTCCTATTGTTGCCCTTTTCAAAAAGGAGCTTGGTTTGAATACTGTATTAATGGGCTTTGGATTGGATAGCGATGCTATTCACTCTCCCAATGAACATTATGGAATTAAAAATTTTCTGTTGGGAATCGAGACCATCGTTTCATTTTACAAGCACTATTCAAAAAAATAGTTTGATTTATCTGGTGGGCATGAATTTTACTATTAATGATGGTGTTACGTTCAGTAATAATTGATCAGCAGCTACATTCATTAACTTAGCTCACAATTTTCTACAATTAACCATGAAGAGAGTTCTTATTTTTTTATTGTTTGTTAGCTCTGTTACAGCTCTACAAGCTCAAATTCTTGAGCCAACCAAATGGACATCAAAGCCATCTGCAACCAGCGCCAATGCTGGGGATGTAATTGAGTTAATCTTTGATGTAAAGATTGACGAAAACTGGTATTTGTATTCAAGTGAATTTCCTTGCGAAGATGGCCCCATCCCCACAAATTTTACTTTTGAGCCCAATGCGGGCTATGAGTTGGTAGGCGGTATTATTCCGATAAATCCAGTAGATAAGTATGACGATATTTTTGAATGTGATGTAAAGGTTTTTAAGAAGACGGCTCAATTCAGACAAAAGGTAAAACTGCTGGGCAAAGGAGTTGTAATAAAAGGGGAGTTTGAATATCAGGTGTGCACCGAAGTTGACGGTCGATGTGTTCCAGGCGATGGCGAGTTCTTATTTGATAAAATTGAAGTGAAGGGTGGCAGTGCAGTGCCAAAAATTGAGGAGTCTGCTGAAGCTACCAACCTGATTACCGTTACTGATAACACTAATACAGAAACGGTAGAATATGATGAGAATAAAGGTCCCTACATTGATGAATCTGTTATTGATGGTGAGAATAGTTTAAACAACGAATCATTTCTAGGCTACCTGATTTTTGCTTTCGTACTCGGACTTACCTCCCTGATTACACCGTGTGTTTTTCCTATGATACCAATGACGGTGACTTTCTTTTTGAAAGACGGTCAATCCAAAAGCAAAGGGATTCGTTACGCGCTTATTTTTGGAATTTCAATAATACTCATCTATACCTTGGCGGGTACTGTGTTTGCCTTTGCGCTTGGCGCGGAAGGATTAAATGCACTGGCCACCCATTGGGCGCCTAATCTTTTTGTCTTTGCAATTTTCATAGTCTTTGCACTCTCGTTTCTTGGGCTGTTCGAAATAAATGCTCCGCATAAATTGGTCAACAAAGTAGATCAACAAGCTGAAAAAGGGGGGTTAATAGGTGTATTCTTTATGGCAGCCACTTTGGTGTTGGTTTCGTTTTCATGTACCCTTCCAATAGTTGGGAATGTGGTGGTGCTCGCGGCTGGAGGACACGTATTGAAACCTATATTGGCTATGTTCTCTTACGCCTTGGCATTTGCGATTCCCTTCACATTGTTTGCGGTATTTCCTGAATGGATAAAGGGTTTGCCCAAGTCGGGAGGCTGGCTTAACTCTGTCAAAGTAACCTTAGGCTTTCTTGAATTGGCATTATGTTTGAAATTTTTCAGCATTGCCGATCAGGCCTATCACTGGGGACTGTTAGATAGAGACACCAATATTATTTTATGGATTGTCATCTTTGGGTTACTCGGACTTTACTTTCTTGGTAAGATTCGGTTGCCTCATGACAGTCCACTAGATAAGGTGACCGTGCCTCGTCTTTTCCTTGCCATTCTTACTTTCTCATTTGTCGTTTATCTAGTGCCGGGGTTATGGGGTGCTCCCCTTAAGGCATTGGCTGGCTATATTCCGCCTAAGCATACATTAGATTTTGACTTGGTAAGTGATAGCGGTCGGGGTGGAGGAAACGAATCTTGTGAGGAACCAATGTATGCCGACTTCCTTCATTTGCCGCATGGTCTTCAAGGATATTTCGACTACGATCAGGCGTTGGCATGTGCAAGAAAATTAAACAAACCATTATTTATCGATTTTACGGGTCATGGTTGTACCAATTGCAGGGAGATGGAAGCTGTAGTATGGTCTGACCCACAAGTACTCCAGCGCTTGCGTGAAGACTATGTTATAGTAGCGTTGTATGTTGATGACAAAACGGAATTGCCTGAATCGGAGTGGTTTACTTCTGCTTATGATAATAAGGTAAAGAAGACCCTGGGTAAGCAAAATGCGAACTTACAGATCGCTAACCTTGAGAATAATGCGCAGCCATTTTATGTGCTGGTAGGTGCTGATGAAAAGGTATTGGCATGGCCCTATGGATACGATAAAGACCCCCAGAAATTTGCTGATTTTCTTGATTCAGGAACCAAAAAATACCGAGAACTGTACGGGAATTGATAAAAAGCGTGGTTTTTAGGGACATAGTGCCTATATTTCCATAGCATTACTGGGTTCTAAGGCCCTATTTTTTGAACTTTGCGCGCTTATCGCGAAATATTTTTAGCAAGGATGCAATTTTTGAAGTCTATAAAAGGCATTTCTATTCTTGTCATTGGGGTAATTGCTACCCTGGGAGCAGTCTATTTACTATTCAATTCCAACTTACTAGTATCGGAGGGTGATTACGAATCCGACATTTCAATACCATTAGAAATTGATATTGTTGAGCCTACATTGATGTATGGCATGGTGGTAGATAGTCTTCATTTGACTGAAGGTACTGTGAAGCGTAATCAGCGGTTTACTGATTTACTTTCCGATTACTATGTTTCTCCAGAAATCTATCAGCAGCTTCATTTTGTGCCACGAAACATTTTTGATTTTAGAAAGATCGCTGTTAATAAAAAGTATACCCTTTTGTCGGGGCGAGATTCAATCAAGTCAGCAAAGGCCATCATCTACGAGCCCAATGCAATCGACTACGTAATTTTTCATTTGGGAGATACACTTTTAGTGGAGGTGTGCCAGCGGGAGGTAGTTACTAAGGAAAAAACAATAACTGGTGTGATTCAGTCCAGCCTATCTGAAACAATTGAGAACCTAGGTATCACTCATGAATTGACCAATCGGTTTGTAGACATCTTTGCCTGGCAAGTTGATTTCCAACGCTTGCAAAAAGGAGATAAATTTAAATTAATCTATGAAGAGAACCTCGTTGAAGGGGTTACTATTGGCATAGGAAAAATCAACGGAGTTTACTTTCAGCATTTTGATAACGGATACTATGCATTTCCATTTGACCAGGGAGAAGGCCTGGATTATTTTGATGAACAAGGGAATAGCCTGCGTAAAGCGTTGTTGAAGTATCCTATAGAATTTACCAGAATCAGTTCAAGGTATTCTCGTAATCGTTTTCATCCTGTAAGAAAAGTTTATAGAGCTCACTTAGGAACTGACTTTGCGGCCAGTACAGGGACGCCCATCAGATCTGTAGGAGATGGAATCATATTGGAAGCCCAATACAAATCAAATAATGGCAACTACGTGAAAGTACGGCATAACACTACTTACACTACACAATACCTACACATGTCCAAGATAGCATCAGGTATTAAGCCTGGTACAAGGGTGCGCCAAGGACAAACCATTGGATATGTAGGAAGCACCGGACTCGCCAATGGCCCGCATTTATGTTATCGTTTTTGGAGGAATGGCGTGCAAGTAGATGCACTAAAAGTTGACTTGCCTCCTTCCCAACCTATAAAGGATGAAAGTAAAGATGCATTCTTTTTGACTGCGCGCGGTATCGCTGATCGTTTAGATAAGATATCTTTTCCTGAAGTGATAGTGGAGGAAGAAGTCATTGCTTCAGGCCGCTAGTTTCTTTTTTCTTTCTAAAGTCGTAATTTTTCATCACAATTGATTGTTAAAGGGAGCATCGCTTGATGTACGTGGTGAATGACAAAAACAGCCTCATTATTTATTGTTTTCATTTTTACTTTGCTAAATGCCAAAGCACAGCAAGTAGGAGTGGTATTAAGTGGTGGTGGTGCCAAAGGGCTAGCACATATTGGTGTCTTAAAAGCACTGGAAGAAAACGAAATTCCAATTGACTATGTAGTAGGAACCTCAATGGGCGGAATTATCGCTGGGGCCTATGCAGCAGGGATGAGCCCCAATCAGATTGAGGATATCGCCTTGTCGAAAGAATTCATTGGTTGGATTACTGGAGATCTGGAGGAAGGTTATAATTACCAGTATAGCAAAAAAGAAGATTATCCCTCTTTCGTTAGATTTAATGTTTCTCTCGATTCAGCTTATGGTTTTTTATTCAACAGCAGTATTGCAAGTGACCTCTCTCTCAATTTCGCATTGGCCGAGATGTTTGCTCAAGCTTCATCCATTTCTAAAAATAACTTTGATAGCCTCTTTATTCCGCTTCGGGTAGTTGCAGCGGATATTTTTACACAAACAGACGTAGTGTTAAGAAAGGGTGTGCTAAGCGATGCTTTGCGAGCTACTCAAACCGTTCCTTTCTTTTATCACCCTATAAAGGTGGATGGTAAATACCTATTTGATGGAGGTGTTTATAATAACTTTCCGATTGATGTTATGCAGAAAGACTTTAACCCTGAAATAGTTATTGGGTCTAATGTCTCAACAAAAGTATTTGATGAATATCCTTATGGTGAAGATGACAAACTGATTTCAAAATCTCTTCTCTATATGTTGTTGGATAAATCGGATCCTGCGAAAGTTCCGGAGAATGGAGTTTATATACAGCCCAATCTCAGGCTATATACAGCCTTTGATTTTAAGTATGCAAAAAGTATGATCGATAGCGGCTATCGTCAAACATTAAGGCAGATAGATGAAATTAGGGGAAAGATTGCGGAAAGGCGCACTTGTGAATCGGTGGCAGTGGCACGAAATATTTTTAATAGCAATGCTCGGCCTTGGGTAATCAAAGATGTAAATTTTGATCAGTTCAATTCAAAACAGAAGAGGTATTTTAATAGGGTTTTCAAAAATAAGAGACAGCCTTTATACTTTAGCGATGTAAAAAAGGGTTACTTCAAACTTGTTTCGGAGGACTATTTTAAAAGTGTGTATCCCAGTATTGTGTATGACACCACTTCTGATGCGTTTAACTTTGTGTTGTCACGTAGGCCACAAAACAATTTTCAGGTTGACTTTGGAGGCGTGATTGCAACCAGGAGTTTTAGCACCATGTTCTTGGGGCTTCACTATTATTATTTTAATCGTGCCCTTATTCATTCCAGTTTGAACTTCTATGCAGGTAGCTTTATGAAATCGGTGGAAGTTAAATATAGAATGGATCTGCCCAACCTTGGTCAGTTCTATATTGAACCACAGGCTACCTTCAATGCGTGGGATTATCTTGAAGGGAAGGATGTGGTGATTGATAAATTTTCACCCACGGTTTTGGATCGAATTGATCGAAAAGTTGGCGCGAGTGTTGGTTTCCCGATGGGTAGGCAATACAAAGCTTCTTTTCATGGTTTTTACTTGAACAACGATGACAATTTTATTAATACCGATATTTTAACATCTACAGACACACTGGACAACATTAAGCTAAATGGATTCAGAACCGGAATTAGTATATCTACAGGTACCTTGAACAGAAAACAATACCCATCTGCGGGGAAGTCTTTTTCATTTAATGCAGATTGGTTTTCAGTTAAAGAAAGGTATACACCCGGATCCACTTCAAATATTAATCAAGAGACTGAAAAGAATCATTCCTGGGTACGGGCGAGAGTCACCCTTCAGCAATATTTTAAGTCAGGGGTCTATAGCTCAGGCTACTATTTGGATGGCGTTCTCTCTAATCAACCACTTTTTACCAATTATCAGGGGTCTATAATAAACGCCCCGGGCTTTTATCCATTGCAGGATAGTAAAACGTTGCTTCTTCAAAACTTCAGAGCCTATAATTTTGTAACAGCTGGTTGGCGAAATGTATTCACAGTAAGGAACAAACTGGATTTTAGATTAGAAGCCTATGTATTTAAACCATTTGAGGCCATTATAAGAGGCGAGAACCAAGAAGGCCTCTTGGATGATTCTTTTGAAAAATTTTTCTTTGCAGGCACAGCAGGCATGGTATATCACAGCACAGTGGGGCCAATTAGCTTAAGCTTTAATTACTATGATGATCCGGAGAACCAATTGGGAGTTTTATTACATGTAGGTTTTCTTCTTTTCAATAAGACTTCTATGGAGTAATGAAAGGGTAAACCGCCTTTTTCAGTCAAATTTGGAAGTGATCATTATTTGTAATGGTGTATTATTTTTTCCCGTTTTTAAATTTTTAAGTATGTTTAATCCTTAATTCGGGATAGTCCGAGCATATACATGAATAGAATATTACT
>JBATLM010000245.1:0-6193 GCA_049289315.1 Cyclobacteriaceae bacterium | reverse complement strand
GTTAGGCGCTTATGCTAAATGGGAAGTAGACATCTGGCACAAGTTGCGCAACGCCAAAAAATCTGCATTGCTTAGGTACCTCTCTAGCGTGGAAGGAAAAAACTTCATGGTCACCAATCTGATTGCTGAAATTGCCAACTCTTATTACGAGTTGTTAGCGCTGGACAATCAGTTGGAGATTGTGAAAAATAACATCGAAATCCAAAGCAATGCATTGGAGATTGTAAAACTTCAGAAGCAAGCAGCTAGGGTAACTGAGCTGGCCGTGCGAAAGTTTGAAGCGGAAGTATTCCATACCAGAAGCCTTCAGTTCGATATTCAACAAGAGATTGTGGAAACAGAGAACAGAATCAATTTTCTTCTGGGAAGATATCCTCAGTCAATAACAAGGAGTTCTCAGTCATTCAGCAATCTGGTACCAGAGAACATTTTTGCGGGTATTCCTGCTCAGTTATTGGCCAACCGACCTGATATCAAACAAGCAGAACTGGAGTTGGCCGCAGCTAAGTTGGATGTGAAAGTGGCTAAAGCCAATTTCTATCCTTCCTTGGACATCAGGGCTGGAATAGGTCTACAAGCGTTTGATCCTACGTACTTGGTAAAAGCACCTGAGTCGATACTGTAT
The DNA here is from genome assembly GCA_049289315.1 of Cyclobacteriaceae bacterium. Classification (GTDB taxonomy): domain Bacteria; phylum Bacteroidota; class Bacteroidia; order Cytophagales; family Cyclobacteriaceae; genus ELB16-189. The sequence continues at coordinate 5,568 of JBATLM010000245.1, read as the reverse complement.
AACCTTGCTGGGGAACTAACAGCACCGTTGATCAACAGGAATGCTATTAAAGCATTTTACTACAGTGCTAATGCCAAGCAAATTCAGACAGTGTACAATTACGAGCGCACTGTGCTTAATGCATACATAGAGGTAGCCAATCAATTGGCAAAGATCGACAACATGACCAGAAGTTATGACCTGAAATCACAGGAAGTGGAAGCGCTGACCCAATCGATCGGTATTGCCAATGATTTGTTCAGGTCTGCACGTGCCGACTATATGGAAGTATTGCTGACCCAGCGCGATGCGTTGGAGTCAAAGTTCGAATTGGTTGAAACCAAACGAATGCAAATGAATGCCACCGTCAATATTTATAAAGCCCTGGGCGGTGGATGGAAATAGGTTAAGGTTAAGGGCTTTGGGTTAAGGTGAAACGTGGTGCGGTTTCTTGGCCGCACCGCGTTTTTAATTACTGCAAAAAATATCCGTTATGTAAACCACTACCCCTTATCAGGCAGCGCATCGAATTCCTTCCTTTTATTGTCGAACCATTTTTTCATCGCATCAGGTGACTGCATTAACTGTTGCATCTCTCCCATTGCCTTTAAGTGTGCTTCATCCTTTTTTTGAAACATCTCCATTCCATGGGCCTTGCTCATTTCAGCAATTTGTTCAAATGTACTGGCCTGAAATACTTTATAACACGCTCCACCCAGTTGTTGACAAGTCATTGATTTCATATTCCTCTTATTTATTATTTTTTTTCAAAAGTTCACCTAACCTGTCGAACACAGAACCCCAACCATTCATAATGCCCATTTTTTCTTGTTGTATTTTATATTCTTCAGTGGGATGAACAACATGGAAGGTAAAGTCAGTTTTGTCGCCATCTTCTTTAAACCATGCCTGTATTTCAACTCCTTCTGTCATTGGTTTGAAGTTGGCTGAAGAAATGATCTTTTCAAACTCCACTATATCTTTGTACTCGCCTTCGGCAATAAACTCCTGCCCATTGGGCATAGGCATAATATATTTCCACTTTCCTCCGACTTTGAAATCGTGTTGGACAACTTGTGTTTTTATTCCCTTTGGACTCCACCATTCAGCAATATGATCAGCTTGTGTCCAGGCTTCCCAGACCAGACTTAACGGTGCATTAAAAGTCCGCTTGATAGTTATCGTTAAATTCTCTTTGGACTTATTCATTTTGATTTGGTTTTGAGTTTTGTCAAATAGTTATCGAATGCATCGAGTTTGTTCTCCCATAATTTTCGGTATTGATCTATCCATATAAATGCTGGCATCAGGTTTTTGGGTTGGATAAAACAAAATCGTTCTCTCCCATTCTTCTTGTACTCAATCAGGTCACACTCTTTTAAGATCTTCAAATGCTTAGAAATGGCCGGACGGCTAATGTTAAACCTTTCGGCTATGGCATTTACAGTGAGTGTTTCCGCTGCCAACAATTCAATAATATCCCTTCTTACAGGGTCTGAAATGGCTTGAAATACGTCCCTTCGCATAATTATAAGTAACTAATCGGTTACAAATATATATGTAATCATTCGGTTACGCAAGTGAACTGCATCAATAAATTGAATAAGGCTAATAATATTTTATTTGAAGGTTTATACAGAGTTTTTAACTGTGGGATTGTTACTAACGTCTGCACGTGATGCTGAATTGGTATTAAGCGTTTACTTCTTGGCCTTTTTGATCAGTTTTAATGCCCAGTCGTAGTGACTGGAGGTAGACGAAATGAGATAGGCACCAAGAGAAGTACTACCCGTCCATTTGTACCTTTTCTTTTCAAACAACTCTTTGTCAGAATGACTTTGGATTACCTTTCTGACTTGCTGATAACTCGATGAGAAACTTTCCTTTGCTTTACTCAAACTCGTCTTACTGTATTTTTCCCATATCCACCGATTGAGTGCTGAGGTTGTTTTCCAGGTATACCCTTTGGCGGGCATGTCAGGTTGCTCCCCTGCCATTCCCGTCTTATACCAATCCAGCATCATTAAGTGCCAATGATGCAGATGCATCAGTACGTCTCTGATGTTTCTATTCATTGTTCCCTGAGGAAATTCTCTTTTCTGTTCAGCCATGTCCATGGCTTGGATGTAATCCAACAACTTATTGTAGTTGTGCTTACTCAGTTCAAGTAACTCCGATTTACTTTTAGGTCTCGGCATAATTTCTTCAAATAAGTGTTTCCATGTTCACCCACCCGGTGTTTCTATTTTAAAATGTTTTAAAATCCGCATCGCTCTTAGTGTATTCCATCTGCTGGGTTGCCCTGCTTTTTCCATTTCAAAGTGTACTTTACCAGAATGGTGAGCTTGTACATTCCAGGTGTTGTCTTTATTTCGTTTCTTTAGCATCACCTCAACGGCAGGATTCATTCTATCATCCCATTTCCTTTTTGCATGTGCAAAATAGTCCAACGCCCTGAGGATGTCATATTTCCACCTACTGGGGTAAGTCAGCTTTAGAAAATCTTTACTTATTATTTCCCCGGTTCTGTCGGAAAGGAAGAGCTGATGAATCAATATAAATTCTTCCGCGCTCCTTTTGGCTACATTAATATCTTTCATTCGATAGGTGTATCCTGATTTCTGGAACTCATTCAACCCCTTCGAGTACTGAAAGGGTGGAGTGTAAAGAACTATGTTTTGCGCCACTTCGCGTTGTTCTGCAATTAAAGCCTCCATCTGGCATTATCTCATTTAGAATACAATCAACAATAGTGTATAATTCCTTTCCTGTGGTTTGAAATACGAACCATAATTCAAAAACATCCCATTTACACAGACATCACTATGCTGGGAGGTGGAAGGGCCCAATGGAATACCTCCATCCTCAGCCTTCCCCATTTCCAATACCATTTCAATTGTCTCTTTTACAATTTCATTGTTGGGTGGGAGATTTAAATTTCGAAGGTCCAACAACGTGTAATGAGTGGATATCCATTTCGGTTGATAGAACTCCTTTCCCCAATGACCTTTAGCTTTTCTTTTGGATAGAAATTTCTCCCCAAATCCTTCATTAGCAATTCTTTTGCGTAAGTCATTCCTTTCTGTGGCTAATAAATCCCGATGAACTTGGTATTGCACGGAAACATCACCGGCAAGCAACCACTTTATGATCTTTTTTTCGTCCATTATAACCACTCATCTTTACCCCAACTGCCTCATCTTTCTGAATAGGCTAATTCAAGCCGGGAAGTATTCTATCTTGCAACACATTCCAGGTAGACTTCTCTGCCCGATCATGAATGTTCCAGCCATTGAATACCACCAGCATATTGTACTCAGGCGCCATCATTACAAATTGTCCTCCATAGCCGTTTCCGGCAAATATTTTTACCTGCTCGTCCTGATAGGCGGGCACCCACCATTGATAGCCGTATCCTCTCTGTTCGTTGAATTTAAAAGTAGGCTGAATAGATGCTGTAACCCATTCTTCGGAAACAATTTGTTGATTGTTCCAAACTCCCTTGTTCATCATTAAATATCCAATTTTTGCGAGGTCATGAGCAGATAAATAGAGTCCACCCTCCGTATCCATTTCACCCTTGGGTGTTTCTTTCCAGTAGTATTGTGTAATACCCAGGGGTCCAAACAGTTTTTCCTCAGCCCATTGATCAATTCTCTTTCCAGTAGCCATGCCAACAATTTTTCCCAATAGAACAGTAACACCACTGTTATACACAAACTGGGTACCCGGAATGGTGTCCATCGGTCTGTCAAGCACATATTGTATCCAATCATCACTGAGTTCCATAATGGTGCAATTGTTACTTTGATCCTCTGCATAAGATGAACTTTCATCCCATTGAATGCCACTCTGCATGGTCAAAAGGTTTTTAAGGGTGATGGACTTTTTCCTTTCATCCGCCTCGAATGAATAATCACTGAATAAAGGAGCTATCGTTGAATCCAAAGGGATAATTAATCCCTCGTCCATCGCTATTCCTAAAAGCAATGAGGTAATGCTTTTTGATACTGATTGCAATGAGTGTTGATCAGTATTGTTGTAGTATGGATGCCAGTTGGGATGATCGTAGTTATACTGATGGTTGGCGGTGTCATAGTCCTTTGCAATAGTTTCATAATCCTGATCGTAATGATAATCGCTTACGATTTTCCCATTTCGTATCAATAGAAAATGATCAATAAGACCATAATCTCCATTTTGAATTTCCTGGTGAATTAAATCAATAACCAATGGATCTATTCCCTGAACATCAGGGCTTGACATTTCCCATCCGGAACTATTTGTATTTTCTTTGGTCTCTTGTGTGCAGCCAATTGTGAGACTGATGAGAAGCAAAGTCAGTACCAGGTGTCGATCATGGAATGGTTTCATATTAACATGTTTACTTCTCCTCAACTCCTTATTAATCAACACGCTCTTGAACCTGGGCGTGGTACTCACATATGAATAGTGGTCTTAATTCTTCCGTGCCAACAATCACATTATTTGCGATAAATGAATTGTTCTTTTCCAATCTGACAATTGTGAAGGTTTCTTGTGCTTCATTGAGTACTACAATTTCCAGAATCTCAATTTCCGAATTCGAAGTTCTGAGCTTTATACCTGGCTTCAATGGCAGCACACGGTCAAAATTGTAATCCCTTATGGTCTTTGCCGGATTAAATGATCTCCAATTTTCACCATCGTAAAAGGGGTGATCAGAAGTGGCTGTAAGCTCACTACCATCTTCAAATTTAATTTTAACCAACTGATCGTGGATCGGGTTGGCCAGCTCAAGAATTCGAGAGGGTTCAAACAAGTTATTGGCTGCATTGTAACTGAGTACCAAGTCTCCCACTTCAAGTTCTTCAATTTTTTTCTCAGTCCTATCCGACATTGTGATACTTGTTCCCCTACCCAGGCAATGCACATCTAATCCATCAAAATATATTTCGCTTATTACCACATCATCGTACTTGGTTCCATTATAGACCTCAACGATTTCAAATTTGATTTTCCATTCTTCTTTCTTTTCTAGCGCCTCCCAATTTTCACGATCTCCATGGCCTATAGGTGATACGCTAAAACTTTGTTCAGCCCTGACATCCTTTAAGTTCAAATACGCAAAAGGCTTATCATTCACATACATCTTTAGTCTCTTAACCCTGGCATTACTTTCCCAGGCAGATTTACTCTTAACATATCCATTGATGATCATAATGGTATTTATCCTGGGATTTTCCGGAGGAAAGGTATACTCCAAGTATTCTCCAATACCAACTCCAGGTACCCCTTCTACCCAAGCCGTTTCGTAACTTAAATCATGTGCATTCGATGGACCATAACTGTTATTGCCTTGGGATTTCAAGGAAGAAGAAGCCGTCACTGTGCCTAAGCCAGCACCGCAATACCAACTGCAACCACCACCCAATATATCCCACATGTTTTCATATACTTCTTCATGTTTTTCAAAAATTGCTTTTTCTTCGGTTGTAAGATCTTCCCAGGATTTGCTTCCAGATTCCATCGCCTCCATGGCCTTATCTCTAATTGCCCATTCCTTTTGTACTTCAGGGCCAAAGTCAAGAACTTTCCCCACTGTTGGGT
>JBATLM010000244.1:0-33211 GCA_049289315.1 Cyclobacteriaceae bacterium | reverse complement strand
AATAAATCCAAGTCGGTAAGGGCAAACATCTTTCCCATAACCTTATACACCAATGTATTCTTGTCAAAAGGAAATTCTTCAGTGACCCCTTTCAAGCTCATACAGATATTTCTATAGGACTCAATGTTCATTACAACACCCTTCTTAGGATAATGTAAAGTACACCCAGTAGAAATATTACGATGCTAATCTTATTGACACCATGCATCATTTTAAGGCTAATGTTGCTAGGTCTACTTTCATCCTTTCCCCTGAAGAAATAGCCACCCACTTCTCCTAGTTTAAAAAACTCCTTGAGTGTCAATTTTTTCTTTGGTTCAGCTGCTTGTGGTTCCTTTTCCATCTTATGTTAATTATTTTCTACCAATTCAAGTTCTACCCAATTTCCATCCTCACGAATCAGGTCGATCAATTCATCCACTGCTTTATCGGATGGCACGTTCTTTTTCACCACTTCTTTTCCCCTATAGAGGGTTATCCTCCCAGGCCCTGAGCCTACATAGCCATAATCCGCATCCGCCATTTCCCCTGGTCCATTCACAATACAACCCATTATACCAATCTTCACCCCTTTGAGGTGAAAAGTTCTTGAACGAATCTTTGCTGTTGTCTCCTGCAAATCAAATAGTGTTCTTCCACAAGATGGACAGGAAATATATTCTGTTTTGGAAATGCGTGTGCGAGTAGCTTGTAATATTGTAAAGGCTGTTTCATTAATCCTTTTATCCGGCCCGCAGTTGATTGCATTTATATAAACACCATCTCCCAACCCATCAATCAATAAACCTCCCATATCTGTTGCGGCATACAACTGCAATTCATCTATGGATAGATCCGTGTAGTTTCTTTGGATGATTACCGGCACACTACAATCCTTATTCATCAAGTCAGCTATCATTCTCCTCATCTCCGCCATAGCATGCTCATTATCGGTACCTACAACCAATACTGCCGTGGGGTCATCTTTTATCTTTGAAACGAACTCGGAAGTTAAATCTTTCAACATTACCTGAATAAAATTCAGGCCCTCAGCTTTTGGTGCTGCAGAGAGGTAAGTAATAGCACTCATAACAGGATAAGTTCTGGAATTGCTATTTACATCCAGCCATTTGTTGTAATCACAAATAATGCTCAGTGTGCCTGGTATTTCGAAATCAATCGATTTATCACCAATATAAACAAAGTCACAGGCCATGTCGGTAATCGTCCACTTGTCCAATGGCACAGAGTACTGATAGCCAAATGCAAACAATGAAGCCTGGGTAATGCTTTCTTTTCTGGATAGGTCTGCCAAAACGCGAGGAACGTTCGTACCACCAATGTTCTTTACTTCATGAGTTATTCTTTTATTGTATTCAAACGGATTGATAGGATAGTTTTCGAAGTCCTTAATCGCATCTCCTTTTCTATTTACATAACGATCCGCCAACATTTGAGCCACAGGCACCTCTGCTTCCGGTTCTTCCGTAAGGGATACCCTAATCGTGTCTCCCAAGCCATCTTCGAGCAGAGTACCAATTCCAACAGAAGATTTTATTCTTCCATCCTCACCATCTCCTGCTTCTGTTACTCCAAGGTGTAATGGGTAGGGCTGTAGTCCTTCTTCATCCAATTTTTGCACTAGCAACCTGTAGGCCTGAATCATTACCTGGGGATTACTTGCCTTCATGGAAAGTACGATATCGTAGTAGTCAAGGTCTTCACAAATTCTCACAAACTCGAGTGCAGATTCTACCATTCCAAATGGTGTATCACCATACCTGCTCATGATGCGATCAGACAATGAACCATGATTAGTGCCTATGCGCATAGCTGTACCATGTTCCTTACAAATGGCAACTAATGGTGAAAACTTTTTGCGGATACGATCTAATTCCGCCTGATAATCGTCATCCGTATAAACTATCGTTTGAAATTTCTTCTTATCTGCGTAGTTCCCAGGATTGACCCTCACCTTCTCAACAATCTTAGCTGATAGTTCAGCTGCATTGGGTGTAAAATGAATATCAGCAATGAGTGGAACTGAATATCCTCGCGTCTTTAATTCATTTTTGATTTCAAGTAAGTTCTGTGCTTCCTTTAGACTTGGTGCTGTGATCCTTACATACTCGCAGCCAGCGTCTACCATTCGTATGGTCTGCTCCACAGAACCCTGGGTGTCCATGGTATCAATCGTGGTCATGGATTGAATTCTAATAGGGTTGTTGCCTCCCATTGGCACCCCACCAATATTTACCTCACGGGTCTTTCTTCTACTATAAGAAATAAGGCTATTGCAATACTTTTGAATGTGGGCTATTTGGGACTTCACGGACGGTTATTTATTGCAAAGTTAACCCCAAAACGGGACTTTTTGTTCAGCTTTTGGGCGGCTAAATATCGCCTAATTGAGGTCGGATTATGAGCTCCTCAACCACACTTTGCCGTGAAAGGGAGTAGGCACCAAAAATAGCGTCCGCCACGTCCTGAGGCTTCATAAAGCGTTCAGGGGGTAAGCCTGATTTCTCCCAGCTAGCGGTATATGTTGCCCCTGCGATTACTGCGGTTACCCTGATTCCAAATTGCTTTAATTCTTCCCTTAAAACCTTCGAAAAACCCAGCAATGCAAATTTTGAAATGGAATAAGAACCTCCATTGGGGTAAGCAAAAAGACTGGCCACCGAACAGATTGAAAATATACTTCCGGCCCGAACAGATTTCATGGTCGGCACCAGGGCTCGGGTAAGATGATAGGCGCTGTATACGTTGGTGTCAATCATTTTTTCAAGCGCTCCTTCCCGCTCCTCGGTTATTAATCCTGGCTCAAAATAACCAGCGTTGTTTACCAATATTTCTATGGGTCGTTTGAGGGCTAAAATGTCCTTAGCAAAAGCTGCCTGAGATGCTCGTTCACTTAAATCGGCAACCGAGTAATACAAGCTTATACCGTGATCATGCTCGATTGTTTTTTTTAGCTGAGCTAAGTCCTTTTCATTTCTGGCACAGGTAAAAACATCAAATCCATCTCCTGCAAACTTCTCAATGATCGCCCTTCCTATTCCTTTTGTACCACCAGAAACAACTATTAATTTTTTCATGTCTACCTATCCAATAATTAGTGTGAAATACTACTTTTTTAACTGCCCCATGGCGCCTAAGATCATTGATAAATTATTTTATCTTTGAGCAAGTTAGCTATTTAATAAGGTTAGTTCAATGAAGGGATTCGGCAGGTACATGATGTTTTTGGGAACCCTGTTTGTACGAAGAGAGTCGTTAGGCACTTATTACAAACTTGTATTGGAGGAATGTATTCTGGTGGGTATTAAATCCATTTTTCTGTTCGCCCTAGTATCCACTTTCATAGGAGCTGTTACTACCGTACAAACTGCCTACAATCTAGTGAGCCCTCTCGTGCCCAAATACATTATCTCCAACGTAGTGAGAGAAATGACCATTCTTGAACTGGCGCCAACCATCATGGCCCTCATCTTTGCAGGAAAGGTGGGCAGTAGTATGTCTGGCAACTTAGGCACAATGAGAATTACTGAACAAATTGACGCCCTTGAAGTGATGGGTATTAACTCCACCTCCTATTTGGTGCTGCCTAAAATAATTGCATCCATTATGATGTATCCGATGCTTGTCATCCTTTCAGGCATCTGTGCCTTGGCGGGTGGCTACTTGGTTGGAACACTAACAGGGATAATTAGTCCCACTGACTATGTATACGGCCTTCGTTATATCTTCAATGAATACACAGTGACTTTCGCCCTCATTAAAGCACTCGTATTTGGCTTCTTAATTTCTAGTATTTCTTGTTTCAAAGGGTATTATACCAAAGGAGGAGCCTTTGAGGTAGGTGTTGCCAGTACTGAAGCGGTAACCACTAGTGTAATGGCTGTACTCATAGCAGATTACTTATTGGCACAATTACTTTTATGATCGAGATTCAAAACATATCTAAGTCATTTGATGATAAAAAGGTTATTCAAAACATAAGCGGTGTTTTTGAAAAGGGAAAAACCAACCTTATCATTGGAGCCAGCGGAACAGGGAAAAGTGTCCTCTTAAAATGTATTGTTGGATTAATACACCCTGACATCGGAACGGTCTTTTACGATGGTCGAAATTTCACTGATGCCGATAAAGAAATGAAGGCGGAAGTTCGCAGAGAGATAGGAATGCTCTTTCAAGGAGGAGCGCTCTTTGATTCCAAATCAGTAGAGCAAAATGTGATGTTTCCACTCGACATTCTCACCAAAATGTCTCCGACAGAAAAGATAGACCGTGTCAACTTCTGCCTGAAACGTGTGGGGTTGGAAAATGTAAATAGTAAAATGCCTTCTGAGATTTCTGGAGGTATGAAAAAAAGAGTGGGTATTGCCAGGGCTATTGTCAACAACCCCAATTACCTTTTTTGCGATGAACCTAACTCAGGCCTCGACCCACAGACTTCAATTTTAATTGATGAGCTGATTAAGGAAATTACTGATGAGTTTGACATCACCACCGTGGTGGTGACTCACGACATGAATTCTGTAATGGGTATTGGAGAAAACATTCTATTCCTTTTCCAGGGTCAGAAACTTTGGGAAGGATCAAATGAGGAAATCATTCATTCGGGCATAGAGGAGCTTGATAACTTTGTGTTTACCAATAAGGTAATGCGAAGCTTAAAAAAGAAGTAGGCCGTAAGAAATAGACACTTCAGTCTACTTTAGGAAGTTCAATGTAAAAAGTAGTACCCCTGTCACTGGTCTCAAACCGAATTGCTCCTCCACTTTGCTCAATCCCTTGCTTTGCAATTGCCAACCCTAAACCTGATCCAGACTTCTTAGTGCTAAAGTGGGGCAAGAAAACCTTATCCACCAAATCTTTCTCAATTCCAGCACCGTCATCGTTGAAACTAACCACACAAGTATTCTTTGTAGTTTTTACAGCTACGAGAATGTTTACTTTCTTATCATCAATTCGAGATTGCAGCGCATTCAAAATAACGTTTGAAAAGACCCTGCTCAAAAGTTGGTCATCCCCCATTACATAAACCGGATTATCCGGAAGCAATAGCGTAATCTCTCCCTCCTTATGATCCGCATGCAAATGCGCCACTCTTTTTGCTAACAATGAAATTTCAACACGTTGAAGAATGGGTGCTGGCATTTTTGCAAATGCACTAAAAGATGAGGCAATGTCATTGAGTATTTCTACCTGTTGCAAAAGGGCTTGAATAGATTTTTTAGTTTTCTCTTCAGAAAGCCCGGTTGTTAACATCGATCTTTCCATTTGCTGAAGGGTGAGTTTCATTGGGGTAAGCGGGTTCTTTACTTCATGTGCTACTTGCTTGGCAATCTCCCTCCATGCCGATTCTTTCTGTATTCTTGATATTTCAATTTTACTTTGTTCCAGATTCTCCACCATTTTATTGTACTCATTCACCATCAAACCAATCTCATCATTTGATTTCCATTCAAGCCGTTTGTTAGATGTTGTCAAACTAGTACTGCGAAGTGTTTTGGTGATAAATTCCAGCGGGAAGGTTAACCATCTCATTGCAAAAAATGACAAAAACGAAAAGAGGATAAACACTACACAAAAAATGGTGATAATATTGGCCATCACACGAATTTGCGTTTTTTCCAAAGAGTAAGCTGATTCAAAGAACGGAAGGCTCAATATGCCCAGCAAATTGCCTGACTCTGCCGATCGCAGCGCGTAATAAGAACTGTTATAACTAAGCGTGCCTATCCGCTCGTTGTTGACAAACGATTGCTCGGAGCCGTCCACAATTGCCTCCATCGCCTCCCTGTTCACCAAAGAAGGAAGTATCCTGTCTTCATAAATAAGTGGCTGGCTTGAGGCAAGTAGCTTCCCAGTTGGTAAGAATACTGTAGCATCAACATTGGCTAGCTTGGCAATATCAATAAGCTGATTTTCAAGATCATTGACTGATACTGTACTGTCTTTTTCAAACGCGTCAAGTAAAGAAGTAAAACGTTCACCAATGGCTTTTGACTTCTCCTTATACTCCTCCTTTAACTGAGTTTCAGCTGAATTGTTTATCAATCCCAGTGTTGTTGCGCTCACCAGTACCAATGGCAAAATGAAGGCGAGATAAACATACAACTGTATTCTCGCTGAATAGTTGAGTTCCCTACGCTGAAAAAAAACATTAGCACCATAAACCAAAAGACCCATTAATACCATAAATAGGCCAATAATAAAAAGGAAGGAAAAATTAGTGACAATATTGAAATTGGAATACCCCGGTGATGACACTACCGTTACCTCTCCCTGCTCATCCACCACTCCAACATGGATAAAATTGTTTTCAATTACCCCATCGCTAAACAAAGAGGGATTTGAAAGTTGAGCAACCGAAAAATCTCTATCGAAATTAAAATCTCCAAAACTGCTCCTTATTTCATCATCGGTATAAAACGCATAGCTAAAGTCTCTATTCTTAAAATACTGGATAAACCGATCATCTAGCAGTAGCTCTGGAAATACATTTCGCGGAATTACTCTTTTAAGCGAGAGGTCCAAAACCACGTAACCTGTCACCATACCAAACCGGCTAATAGGAATAACAACGAGGTATCTTTTGGTGGACTCTGCCGTTGCGTTCTTCAGAAAAAAGACACCTTCATAATTAGTCTTACTTGCCTCCTGCTGAAATTTTGTGATTAGTGCAGTGAAACTTAATGCTGTGGAGTTGTCGTATGAATTGCCTGTGGCATTAAATAAATGAATCTGAATATCATACCTATCAAAATAAGCATTTAAGTAAACTTGTTTTACCTTTTGCCGTACCACAGCTTTGCTAAGAAAAGGACTTCCCAGGCGAGTTTGCACAAAGGGGTCCGAAGAGATACGCTGAACACTTTCCCCTAATAAATACTCTCCAAGGAAATCTCTGTCGGTAAGAAAAGAATTAGCAAACCTAAACTCAGCATTTATCTTTTCCTCTATCACAAATTTTTTAATGGTGAAAGAACCTAACAAAGAAAAGAGAAGAATAGCCACAAATATATAGATGAATGAGGCGTAGGATGTTCTAATCAGTTTACTGGGAAGACTTAGCTCCCAGACAAATATTAAATACACTGTCGATACAGTTAGTGGTATCCAATACGCTCTCTGACTTAAGAGAGAAAATGCCGAAAACAGCAGGAACGTAAGACCCAGTAAAAAATAAAAATTATTCCTCTTTCTCTTCAGCAGGCTCATTGCCAGTCGCACAAATACATGCACTAACATAAAGCCGCACATAAAAGCCACTATTACAGAAAGAAATGAGAATATTCTAATTGCATCAAATGAAAGAGTTTGTGTGATATCTAAGGCAATAGAGGAATTGTGAAAAATGGTCTCGATAAATAAATAAGGCAACAGGACTGAGAAATAACACAAGAGCAGGAGCGCAATAACTGCCATTGCACGGCTATTGCCTTGAAGAGTCAAAATTCCCCTAATAATTTCAAATTTGTAAAAATTAAAAAACAGATAGACAATAGGTATGGCTATACAGATCGTATTCAAAAGCAAATCTCCAACAGATCGATTATAGCTGGAAGAAGCAAAATAGGAAGGATCAAAAAGAGGAATATCGGGTGATGGGAAAAGCATTAACATCAATGAACGCCCTCCAACAAAAAACAGAAGTATAACCAGAAAGGCAACTCCAAACCTTCGTTTAATTTGTAACAAAATAACAACCTGATAAACAGCTGCTATTAAAAAAAGTAATCCTACAAAAACAATCCAAAGCACCAGGCTATTAACTCCTGTAACGGATTGAGCAGAGTCAGCGAGGTTGAACTTAAAAACCTCCTTGTTATCAACAGTGAATGATTGGCCTGATCCTGAAGGATCATTAATCACAATGTCGTGCGCAAGGAATATTTTCTTATCCCATCCAGAGATAAGGTATCTGTTATTAATCTTAAACCGGTTCTGCAATGGCAACACGCCCAATAAAAATTTATCCCTTCCCACTTCCCACTTCCTAAGCAGAAATATACCTCGGGGCCATTGAAGCAGACGAACAGAAAAGTCTCCCTGAACTGCATGTATCTCGGGCAAAAATTCATTCTTATTCCAATCCAGAACATTGATGCTATCCATCAGAAAAAAAGAATGCGTCACTTGGGATAGATCCATCGAATCTGAAGAAAGCAGCATGGCCGCTTCTTTATCCATTTCATCCACTTGGTCAGAAAGCCTGGCTGTAATTTGAGTTAGCACCTCAGATTCATCCTCTCCAGAAGTCTCACTTAACAGGAAACCAATAACAATCAGTGCTAGCCCTGGAATAAAAAGAAATATAGATCTGTTAAAATTCATTGATCATGGGTAATCAATAAAATTAACGAAAACGGAGAGAGTTTGCTTACCCAGCGGTAGGGTCGTAACGAATACCACCGAAGAAATACAGGAATAAAATACGTGAGTACCTGAATGAAAAAGGAGTAAATAGAATTGCTCCGACCACAATTGCTGTTAAATAAACCCAGTCAGGAGGGTTGCCCAACACATATAGCGCAACGCCAATGGTGGCGAATAATGCAACACTCAATGCATAACTGACAAACATGGCTCCAAAATAAAATCCAGGCTCTGGCTCAAATGTAACCTCACAGTTGGTACAATGAGAGTTCATTTTCCAAAAACCCGTTAAATCGAATAGGGAGGTCTTAAAAATATTTCCTTTACGGCACTTTGGGCATTTACCTGAGTAAAGTGCGCCCTTCCAACTCTTTACGTGCATTAGACCTAGTAGTTTTATACCAAAAAAAGGCTACTGCCCCCACTGCTACATAGGGAGCGAAAAACAAATACATAATTCCAAAATTGATACCCGCAGCTATGCCCGGATCTCCATTGCTTACATTATTTTCAAGCGTAGCCCTACACATAGCACATTGTGCGTATGCACCCGTAAAGCTTGTGAGAAGAAATGCTATTAAAATAATTAGTGTTCTCATTTTCTATTGATAATAAGGACTTATCATTAGGTATACAATCACTCCGGTTATCGCTACATAAAGCCAGATTGGAAATGTAAATCTAGCCAATGCCCTATGTTTTACAAAATTACCGGCCAGCGCCCTACTCAACGTAAAGAGCACCATTGGAACAACAGCAATTGACAATAAAATGTGCGTAATCAGGATAAAAAAATAAAGATATCTTACCGCTCCTTCCCCTCCATATGTAGTGGACTCAGAAGTCATGTGATAGGCAACATACATTGCCAGGAAGGCCGCAGACAAGCCCAGGCAGGTCTTCATTATCCTTTCATGGAGTGTAATTCTCTTGTTCTTTATTGCCCACAAGGCAGCAAGTAACAGAATGGCTGTAAGGCCATTGATAGATGCGTAAATGGGAGGGAGAAATGAGAAATCGTACCCATCAATCTTCACACCAAACAACAAGGCCACAACCATGGGTATGGCCACCGAAAGGGTAATTATTAATTTTCTGTAGGGTTCCCTAACCTCACTCATTTTTAATACTGCTTAAAAATTATTTTCAATTCAAGAATCAAACGATCAATTTCCTTTAAGGAAGCGTCAGGGTACAATCCTCTAATATGGGCATCAGTATCAATCAATACAATTCTATTGGATTTAGCCAAAAAAACACATTGCTGCTCGAGCTCATATTCAGAAGTAACCAACACTATTTCATTTTCCAGCACCGGCAATTCATCTTCACCATTACGCAATACAATTACTCGAGGTGCTTCGCTACCAAACTCATCTTTGAGCCTGCTCAATTGAAACAAAGCATCATCCAACACTTCGGTGGAAAGTCCAGAGGAAAACAACACAACTGCCCCCCCTGCGATATCTACTTTATCAGACTTCACTTTATAAGGGAAGGAAACCTCTAGCTCGCAGTTAGCAGGCAACTCTTCAGCGGTTTGATAGAGTACAGGTACATCAAACTCGTTCTTTCCGAAAAAATGTAAAAACACGAAAATGATTATAGGAAGGAGTAACGCCAAAAATAACAACAGCCCTTTACGAATCATAAGCAAAATTAGAACAAAAAAAGAAGGCTAAAGTTATTCACCTTAGCCTTCTCTGTGAATTATTAGATAACTCAAAAATTTATTTCAGAGAACTTCATTCCTTCATAAACGAAGGCTACCAGCATCCAAACTATAAATATCATAGGAATTAGGATAGACCATAGCAACACTTTTGATTCATACCTAAGGTGCATAAACTCACCTACTATATAGGCTGCTTTTACAATTGTCATACCCACGAATATGGCAGTCTTGAGAGAGCCATGCGCCATTGTAAATGCTATTACAAATTCCAGAGCCGTGAGCACACCAAGAATTCCAGCTACGGTCCAAAGCTTCTTTATCTTCTCTTTATCTGGAGGAAGTACTGTTACCTGAGGTTCTTGAGAATGAGACATATTATCGCAATTAAATAATTAAACAAGATAAAAGAAGGTGAACACAAACACCCAAACCAAATCTACAAAGTGCCAATAGAGTCCGACTTTTTCCACCATTTCATAATGGCCTCTTCTCTCATATACACCAGTAAACGTATTGTAGTAAATTAAGAAATTGAACATTACTCCACTAAAAACGTGGAAGCCGTGAAAGCCTGTAATGAAAAAGAAGAATCCAGCAAAATCCGAAGGACCGTATTGATTGATACTCAGAGTAGCACCTGTCACCTCCTTGGTCACCCATGCTCCATCTACAAAATCTTTAAACATGGTAGGTGTGTCTGTACCCACAATAAAGTGAGTCCATTCCCAAGCCTGACAAGCTAAAAATGTAATACCTCCCAACAATGTCCACAACATCCATTTTTCAACCGCCTTGCGGTCCATTCTATGGCCTGCTTCAACTGCCAGTACCATCGTCACACTACTCATGATCAGAATGAAGGTCATTATACCCACAAAAACGAGTGGCAACTCTATACCGTGCAGAAATGGCACCGCCTCAAATACTTTCTCAGGTATCGGCCAATATTCAGGTGAGAATGTAAATGCCTCTACTGTACCCGTATAGGCGTCATGTGCTGAGCGGACCAGTCCGTAAGTAATCAGCAAAGCCGAAAAGGTAAATGCATCTGAGAGCAGGAAAAACCACATCATGAGTTTTCCGTAGCTTGCACCCATAGGTGAAACCCCTCCGTCCCAAACGCTTCTTCCTGATGATACCGTGGTGGCTGAAGTATGTGCCATAGTCAATTTTAGATTATCGATTCAATAATAGAAAGATGAACAAATATAGCCAAAGTCCACCCAAAAAATGCCAATAAGTAGTGCACATTTCTATCTGCGCAAGGCTTCTGGAGTGGATTTTAAAGCGATATGCGGACACCATCACAATGACCAGATAAACCAGTGCACTTATGATGTGGAGCCCGTGAAGACCTGTTATAATATAAATGAAAGACCCTGAAGGATTGCCTATAAGGTAAATGCTGTTACCGATCAAATCCTGCCAGGCCATCCACTGGCCTATGAGAAATACCAACCCAAATCCCATGGTAATGGAAACCAGTACTTTAACTCTTTCAAGCTGATCTTTTTTGGCCGCCCAGTAAGCCATTTGCATGGTGACACTGCTCACCAAAATAATTGCGGTAGTCCAATACAATGTAGCAGGCAGGTCAAAGTACAACCAATTGCCCTCGGCCTGGCGTACGATATAGGCTGAGGTGAGGGAAGCAAATAGCATCCCCACGCTGGCAACAAAAAGCCACATCGCAAATTTCTTCGGATGCATCGCTAATGGCTTTTTGGGCTCTTCTATAATTTTAAATTCAGTTGTCATAGCTAACTCACTTTATCCAACAAATACGCGATCTGAACAATAGGCAAATACAAAAAGGAGCCGAACATAATCCTTAAAGCGGATTGACGACTTCCTGTTTTCATCAATGAAAATGTCTGCGCAAAAAAAGCTGCGCCACATACGGTAGCAATCAGCGCAGAATAAATTCCCGTCATTCCAAACACAGCCGGGAGCAATCCTAGTGGTATCAAAAACATTGTGTACACCATAATCTGAATTGCGGTGTTGATATTCTTTCCTTCCTTGGAAGGCAATAATTTAAATCCAGCTTTTTGGTAATCTTCATCGGCTACCCAGGCAATTGCCCAAAAGTGCGGAAATTGCCAGATGAATTGAATCCCAAAAATGATAAGCGCCTCATGGGTTATTTGTCCGGTGGCTGCAATCCATCCCAACAATGGAGGTAATGCCCCAGGGATAGCTCCTACAAAAACTGCAATCGGACCAACTCTCTTAAGTGGTGTATAGACAAAACTGTACAACACCATAGAAATCAATGAGAGAAGAACTGTAAACGGATTGGTGTACACCCAGAGTATCCAAATACTGAGCACCATACAAAGTATGGCAAACAGAGTCGCTTCATAGGGTGTTACTCGCCCTGTAGGTATAGGACGCTGCATGGTCCTATTCATCAGTTTATCCAGATCCTTCTCTATAATCTGATTGATGCACACGGATGCCCCTGAAAGTAGAAACCCACCCAAAGTTACCATGAGTAAAATTCCCCAGTTGATATCACCACGTGAAGCTAATCCATACCCAAAGGCACATGAAAAAGCAACCAATAAAGAGAGCCTTACTTTTAGCAATTCAATAAACGACCTCACCTTGGCCAGTGCCAAAGAAAAACGCGTCAATTCATGTGCTTGTCCTGTAATCATTCCACTTTATCAAACACCAATTTATCCTTAGTGTTTAAGTTAAAATACATATGCAACTGTAGGCCAAAAGTAATGGTGGCCAGCACCAGATGAAGAGGTTGCAGAAAAGCAGGCACTCCAAAATATGCCATTCCTGTACCTGTCAATAAGGTTCCCAAAATTAAAATTATTAAGGATAGCGGTAAAGCTTTATTGCCTCTAGTTTTCCGTATCAGGTATAATAATATAAGGTGTAAAACCACCACCAGCCACGAAAATGAGCGATGGACTGTAAATACCTCCCCTGCCTCATCAATCCATTGATTTCTTGGAATAAGTGCAGAGGCAATCTGATCGATTACTTCCCTCACATTGGTTCCGAGAAAGACCTGAATAAAAAGCGTGACCATACATGCCAACAATACCCATTTTAACACAGGAGCACCTTCTATCAAGCTATTTTTATCATCCGCCTTGCTCAGATCCAATAAGTAAAAAAGAATTGCAACGATCACTAAGGCAATGAACATGTGGATGGTTATCGTCCAGGTGGTGAGATTGGTAGAGACCACGATAGAGCCAAACCAACCTTGAAAGATTACGGCCAATAAAGTGATCAATGATAGTATAAATATCCTGGGGTGACTCTTCCTTAACTTAATTGACCTCCAGAACAAGGCGATGATAAACAATCCGATAGCAACGCCTACCAGCCTGTTCATATACTCCACCCACGTTTTTGCTACATTAAAGTCTGCTTCTTCTCTGATGTCCTCATCATTGAGTAATTGTTGAGCAGTCTTATCCATTCCAATAAGGGAAAGATATTTCGCAAACTTGATGTTTTTATTGTGCCTGTATTCCGAATAAACTTCTTTGTAATCGGCAGGTAGCTGTGATACGGATGTCGGGGGAACCCATTGACCGAAACAGGTGGGCCAATCCGGACATCCCATTCCAGAGCCTGTGCTCCTTACAATTCCACCCACTAGGATTAAAAAATAAACAGCAATCAGGGTAGATAAGCATAACTTATAAAATCCCCTGATTGCTGTATTACTCAATTACTTGGTGTAATGCTGTTAATGTTTTTTGTCGTCAACTACGATGGCGTTGCTGTCTTCCATCTCCAGTTTTATCAGATCATTCTCGTGAGGCAAATTCGACTCTGGCGTTTCAGAGAAAGGTACCGTCTGAGGAATGTAATCGTCTTTC
This sequence comes from Cyclobacteriaceae bacterium, assembly GCA_049289315.1. Lineage (GTDB taxonomy): Bacteria > Bacteroidota > Bacteroidia > Cytophagales > Cyclobacteriaceae > ELB16-189. Next base: position 19,312 of record JBATLM010000244.1, on the reverse strand, counting down.
GCTCCTGGCTTGCTATAATCATATGGCCAACGATATACTGTAGGTATCTCTCCTACCCAGTTGCCATGCCCAGGGTTGCGTGGTGTTGTCCACTCCAGGGCATTTGATTTCCAAGGATTCGCTGATGCGGCCTTTCCTCTAAACATGCTGTAGAAGAAGTTGAACAAGAAGATAAACTGTGCAGCGAGTGTAAGGATGGCTGCCACACTTACCAGCATATTTAAATCCGTAAATGAATTGAAAGTCTCAAAGTTTGTCCATGAATAGTACCTGCGGGGAAATCCAGCAATACCAATGTAGTGCATAGGGAAGAACACAAGGTAAACACCAACGAAAGTAAACCAGAAGTGAATCTTACCCAGCCTGTCATCCATCATCCTTCCAAACATCTTAGGGAACCAATGATAAACACCTGCCAACATACCAAAGAAGGATGCTGCACCCATTACAAGGTGAAAGTGAGCTACTACAAAATAAGTATCGTGCAATTGTATATCCACCGCGGAGTTACCAAGGAATATACCAGTGATACCACCTGAAAGGAAAAACGAAACCAATCCAATCGAGAACAACATGGCTGGTGTAAAGATGATATTACCCTTCCACAGCGTGGTAACGTAGTTAAATATCTTCACAGCTGATGGCACTGCAATAATCAAAGTGAGTAACGTAAAGATCGATCCCAAGAATGGATTCATACCTGTCACAAACATATGATGCGCCCATACTACGAATGATAGAATAGTAATGAACAACAACGAACCCACCATCGCTTTGTATCCAAAGATTGGCTTACGTGAATTGGTGGCTATAATTTCTGAAGTGATACCCAAAGAAGGCAAAATCACAATGTAAACCTCCGGGTGGCCCAAGAACCAGAACAAATGCTGGAATAAAATAGGGCTTCCTCCCTGATTCGGAAGTGCTTCCCCATTAATATAAATATCGGATAGATAGAAACTTGTACCCATGCTTCTATCAAAAATCAATAGCAACGCAGCAGCAAAAAGTACTGGGAAAGAAAGTAACCCTATAATGGCTGTGAAAAAGAAAGCCCATATAGTAAGTGGTAGTCTCGAGAAAGACATACCCTTGGTCCGCATGTTAATTATAGTGGTGATGTAATTAATACCCCCAAGCAGTGAACTCACGATAAAGAGCGCCATGGCTACCAGCCACAACGTCATACCCAATCCCGAACCAGACATAGCCTGAGGGAGCGCACTTAAAGGCGGATAAATCGTCCAACCTCCACTGGCGGGTCCTGTCGATAGAAAAATAGAAATAAACATGATGACTCCGGAAACAAAAAAGAACCAGTAAGACAACATATTCATAAACCCTGATGCCATATCACGGGCTCCAATCTGCAATGGGATCAAAAAGTTACTGAAGGTTCCGCTCAATCCGGCTGTCAATACAAAGAATACCATGATGGTACCATGCATTGTTACCAAAGCAAGGAAAAATTCTGTATCAATTTTACCCTCAGGCGTAATCCATTCACCTAACATAGGCTTTAACCAAGTCAAGTCAGCATCTGGAAAGCCTAATTGAAGACGGAAGAGTACAGACATGGTGCCTCCAATTAAGGCCCAGATCATACCCGTGATCAAAAATTGCTTCGCAATAATTTTATGATCTTGACAGAAAATATAGTTTGTCCAGAAATTACCATGGCCGTGCTCATGATCATGATCGTCATGGTGATGAACATCTGCCTGCGTGTGTAAATCTACTGTTGCCATTCTATGAGATGTCTTTAATTACTAATTGATACAGTTTGTGTCGTGGCACTTACGCCAGCCTCACTTTCAACGGGAATCCCCGATTTAATCATCGCTACTTCCCTCAATGCGGAAGGTACTTTTGTCAGGTATTCTGGATTTTGTTTCAACCATGGCTCCTGAGCTGCTTTCCACTTCTCGTAATCTTCAGGTTCGTCTACCACTACTAAAAAGCGCATTGAGAAGTGTCCTTTTCCACAGATCTCTGTACATGCCATTTCATAATTAAACTCAGGGTTACCAGTTTCGTTTCTCATATCCTGAGTAGACTTGGTAGCCACAAATTTAAAATTGGTATACATACCCGGCACAGCATCCATCTTTACTCTAAAGTGAGGAAGGAAAACACTGTGCAAAACATCTTTCGCTCTTATCTTTAAAAGCACTTCTTTTCCCTTTGGGAGATGAAGTTCGAGAGATTTAAAATCATCAAATGAATTTTTGTCCGTTAGATCAAGGCCAAACTCATTGACAGCATCAATCAGTTTGTAGTTCACTTCACCCAACTGCTTATCCTTTACACCAGGATACCTGGCAGTCCAGGCAAATTGCTGACCTATAACTTCTACAATTTCTGCATCTTCAGAGGCAGGACTTGTGATGTCATTCCATACTCTCAAACCTCTAAAAATCAATAACGCCAGAACAATAGCTGGAATCACTGTCCAAACAATCTCCAATTTGTGGCTATCAGGATAGAAAGCTGCTCTTCGATTTGCATTATATCTGTACTTGTAGGTAAACCAGAACATCACAATGGAAATCAATCCAAAAGCAAGAATGGTTATCCACATGGTTATCCAAAACAAACTATCAGTAAGAGCTCCATGTTCAGAAGCAACAGGAAGGACATAGCTATCAAAATGCGCATAGGAATACCAGCCAAACAGACCTAATCCCAACACTAAAAAAATCATAAAAAGATATCCATGCGTATCATTTCCAGGATGTTCACCTTCATTCGAACCTTTAACAAGCCCCACCAGATTGCCAATCCGGAAAATCATGTAAAGTATGAACAGGACAAGTACTACGCCCAAACCAATAATCAGACTCATCATACTATTTTATTAAGCAATTTCATTAAAATCTTTTTTCCATCATTAAATATGGTGGTTCAAAGTCTCCCCCATCATCGGGTGATTCTTTGCTACTAGAGGTGCTTTAGATAACGCGCTTAATGTTACAAATAAGAACGCTGCCATAAATACCATTGCCAATCCAATCTCAACAAAACCGAAAGCTCCATCGTGCTGCATCACACCAGGAGTAATCATATTATAAAAATCGAACCAGTGACCTACAATAACAATCGGACAAACCACCTTCAACATTGACATATGACGTTTCGCATCTCTTGTCATTAATAACAAGAATGGAAGTACAAAGTTTAAGATGATGTTAGTGTAGAATATCCAACTGTAAGGGCTGTTATTCATTTGGTTAACGAAATACACAGTTTCTTCAGGAATATTGGCATAGTAGATCAACAAGAACTGGCTGAACCAGATATAAGTCCAGAAAATGCTAAACGCAAATATGAACTTACCCAGATCATGAAAGTGATTGGCATTTAATAATTTCAAGTATCCCGCTTCTTTGAGGTAAGCGGCTACAACAGTAATAAAGGCTAAACCAGTTACCCACCAGCTTGCAAACACATACCACCCCATCATAGTACTGAACCAGTGCGTATCTATGCTCATCACCCAATCCCAGGCGGCAATTGATGAAGAGACAGCAAATATCACCAGAAAAACAGCCGACAATGAACGTGCTTTAGTCCAATGGGCAGTTCCTCCATTGATGTCTTCAGCAAGCATTTCTTTTTTGATCCATATGAAGAACAGATACCACAGACCAAAGAAAACTACCAATCTCAATACATAGAAAAGTGGAAACCCACCTGCCTCCAAAGGCCAGAAGAAGTACGCACTCTTGCCATTGATAATGGCATCGAACCCTGCTCCTTCAACATATAAATCATGATGTGTCCAGTGGAATACATCAGCCTTCACAATGAACCACAATACCAACATGAGTATCCCAGATATTGGGATCCAATGTCCCATAGCAAGGGCAATTCTTTTAACGGGAACAGACCAACCTGCCTGAGACGCATATTGTATAGCCACAAAAAACAAACCGATAATACCCAGTCCTGCAAAGAAAACGTTGTTTTGCCACAAGGAAGTATATACTCTCTTTAGCCAAACAGGACTACCGTGATGTTCTTCAGCAACGACTTCTTGGCCTGCTGCCGCCTGCTCAGTACTGGCTACCAAATTGTCTAATACTTGTGCGGAGGCGTGTTCCTCTCCATGACCAGATCCTGAGTTCATGGCCATAAATACCCCAAGTATAAAAAGCACAATCCCAACAGCACCAACTATAGCAATCTTCTTTTTTGCTTCGGGTTTGAATTCGTAATTCTTCTCTTCGGCTACCATTTATTTTCTTTCAAAAATTTGAAACTCTTTATTACTTCTTTTGTAAAGTCTTCACGTATTTGGCAATCTTCCACCGGTCTTCAGGTCCTATCTGAGAACCATGTGGTTGCATCAGGTTTCTTCCCCATGTAATTACATGAAAAATATGTCCTTCAGTAATATTCAAATAAGCATCTCCGTGTAAGTTGGCAACACCACCAACAAGTCCTTTATCCACACCATCTACAGTTACTCCTGTCGCTACTTTTCCATCTCCATCACCTTTTGCTCCATGGCAATGGTTACAATAAACTGTGTAAAGTGCCTTTCCTTCTGCGATCATTGCCGCTGTGCTATCCAAAGGGTTCTTTATAGTGGCTCCATATTCAAGGCTGTCTTTACCAATTCTATATGGCAACCATCCATTCTTATTTCTCTTTACGGTATAAGGCGCTGGAGCTCTCATGTTCATCCTGTCGGGATTGTACTTATTAGAGTTAAAGTACTCACCCCTTCCATTGTTCAAAGAGTTTACCCACGTACCTGCACTTTCATCAGTAATCTGAGTCAGTGGTTCGTATGCGACTGAGTGATACATGTTGGCAGCGTACTCACGCCCTGGATTATCTCCACCTGCTGTACATCCTGCCAGCAAGGCTGCGCCTGCTATCGCGATCAAAACTGTTTTTAGTAGTTGCATATTCCGCATCCGCTTTTAAAAATTCTTATCGTTAACTTCCTGAGCTCCACTATCCTTCAAAATAGCTCCGATGTCATCTTTTGCTATTTTATTAGTGGCCAAATCAATAGCCATAATGTGTTTATCATCTGTGCTTCTCAAATCAAACTGCCTTGGCCAACCGTAAGGCTTCATATCACTAACAATCATAAATGTGGCCACCATTCCAAGTGCTGAAAGTAGCACGGTTAATTCAAAAGTTACTGGAATAAATGGAGGTAGAGAAGCAAAATTCTTTCCTCCAATGATCATTGGCCAGTCATATCCAAGCATCCATATCTGCATAATTAATGCAAGGCTTGTCCCGGTCATTCCAAAAATAAATGCTGCAATTGGCAGACGTGTTTTTTTGTAACCCAAGGCCTCATCTAAGCCGTGAACAGGAAATGGGGAATAGACCTCATGGATCTTTACACCCTTACCCCTTATTTTTTCCACGGCATGAAGAAGAACATCTTCATCGTCAAAAACACCTAACACAAAATTCTTATTGCTTTCCATGATTGATTAATGCTTTTTTTCAGATGACGACTTCAAAATACTTTTTATCTCTGCCATGTTAACCACTGGGAAAAACTTGGCAAACAAAAGGAATGCAGCAAAGAAGAAACCGAATGTTAATACAAACTCTCCCACATCATACATAGTCGGATAAAACATCGACCAACTGGAAGGAAGGTAATCTCTATGCAAAGAGGTAACAATGATCACAAATCGCTCGAACCACATTCCAATATTTACCACAATAGAAAGAACAAATGTGGAGACAAGGCTGGTTCTGATTTTCTTAAACCAGAAAAGCTGTGGTGAAATAACATTACAAGTCATCATGCTCGCATATGCCCACCAGTAAGGACCAAACATCCTGTTAATAAAGGCGTATTGTTCTGCAGGCACCTGGCCATACCATGCAATAAAGAATTCAGTAATGTAGGCGATACCTACAATTGAGCCTGTCACAATGATGATGATGTTCATCAACTCCACGTGATAGATAGTAATATAGTCTTCTAGCTTAAATACTTTTCTTGTAATCAGGAGCAAGGTAAGTACCATCGCAAATCCCGAGAAGATAGCTCCCGCCACAAAGTAGGGCGGAAATATTGTTGTATGCCATCCCGGAACTACGGAGGTAGCAAAGTCCATCGATACAATAGTATGTACAGAAAGTACAAGAGGCGTAGAAAGACCTGCAAGGATCAAGGCAACAGATTCGTACCGCATCCAAGTTTTTGCACCACCCTGCCATCCAAAGCTCATTGCGTTGTAGATGGTAGCTCTTGTCTTATTACCCATTCTTACTGCACGATCGCGGATCACGGCAAAATCAGGAATAAGGCCAATATACCAGAATACTAATGATACGGTGAAATAGGTAGAGATCGCAAATACGTCCCAAAGTAATGGTGAGTTAAAGTTTACCCATAAAGAACCAAACGCATTAGGAAGTGGCAATGCCCAGTAGAAACCTAACCACAAACGTCCCATGTGAATTAAAGGGAAAGTAGCAGCACAAATTACAGCAAAGATGGTCATCGCCTCCGCTGCGCGGTTGATCGACATTCTCCACTTTTGGCGGAATAGCAATAAGATCGCAGAGATTAAGGTACCAGCGTGACCAATACCCACCCACCAAACGAAGTTGGTGATATCCCAAGCCCAACCAACGGTTTTATTAAGACCCCACATTCCAATTCCGTTCCACAAGGTCATGGACATGGTATATACACCAAATCCAAGCAGGACTAAGGAAACCCCAAATGCCATCCACCAAAGTTTAGTGGGTTTCCCCTCAACCTGACGGCAGATATCTTCAGAAACGTCACCTACCGTTTTGCCACCGGTAATGAGAGATTCGCGTAGTGATGAGCTTACTTGCATAAAATCGTTATCCGTTTATTTAACTATGCGTTAGTTACGTCTTTGTTCTTAATCTTAGTGAGGTAGAAAATATTAGGTTTTACGCCAATCTCCTCCAACACTCTATAGGCACGTGGATTACCAATCTGCTTATCAGAGCTGTTTGGTCTATCCTTACTGCGGGTAATCTGCAACAATTTGCTAATCTGGCTTTCAGCGTCATTCATATCTCCAAACACAATAGCACCTGAAGTACATGATGCCTGACAGGCAGTTACCACATCTCCGTCCTTCAATTTTCTCTTTTCTCTCTTTGCTGTCAACTTACCTGACTGAATGCGTTGCACACAGAAAGAGCACTTTTCCATTACTCCTCTTGATCTCACTGTAACGTCTGGGTTTAACACCATACGTCCTAGATCTGTATTCATAGAAGGGTTTGCTTCGTAGAACTGCTGATTGTCGTGGTACTTAAACCAGTTGAAGCGTCTTACTTTATAAGGACAGTTGTTGGCACAATACCTTGTACCAATACAACGGTTATAAGTCATTTGATTTAATCCCTCAGTACTGTGTGTAGTTGCAGCAACTGGACATACTGTCTCACAAGGTGCGTTGTTGCAATGCTGACACAGCATAGGTTGAAATACTACCTCCGGGTTTTCAGCCGCATTCTCCATTTTATCATAATCGGAGATATCGGTTGTCTCACTGCTATAGTAGCGGTCGATACGCAACCAATGCATTTCTCTGCGGTTGATCACCTCTTGCTTTCCTACAAGGGCAACGTTGTTCTCTACATTACAAGCTACAATACATGACCCACAACCTGTACAAGAGTTCAGGTCAATAGACATTCCCCAATGGTGATTATTGTAGTCATGTCCTTTCCACAAGCTTATTGTAGCCGGATCAACTTTCTCATCCCACTTTGTGATTTTTGTAAACTCACGCCCAGCTTCTGGGTCTTTTTTGAATTCACTCAATACAGACTCCTGAATCACATTGCTGCGACCCATGTAGGTCTGGTGAATTTGAGTTTGAGCAATCTGGTAAGGTTCATCAACAAAAGTTGGCGTCACACCAGATGTAATATCATAGTTAAGTGAACCATTTGCCATTACGACTAATGGGTACACATTCTGACCAAGGTTTTCTGCTACTTTACCTACTTTGGTTCGCCCATAACCAAGAGCAACACCGATTGTTCCCGGAGTTTGACCAGGCTGTACAAGAGCAGGAAGTTTAACAGACTTGCCACCAATAGCAATGTTTAGATACTGTGTTCTTCCTTCTGCATCGTTGTCTACACCAAGGCTTGCTGCATCTTTTTGAGAAATAGTAGCATAGTGATCCCATACTGCTTTCGTAATAGGATCTGGCAATTCCTGCAACAACGGATTGTTTGCTTGAGAACCATTCCCTACACCATAGCTTTCATACAAGGCTATTTCAAAACCTGTATTGTTGGCTTTGTAGTTGGCACTTATCGCTGATGAGGCTGCGCCTACATCTCCAGCGAAAGATAGGCTTCCACCTGACTCACCACCACCCACTTCAAGTACACCATCATACAAACACTTGTCCCAGAAAGATTGGAATCCAAGGCCTAAAGCAGATTGATCGAAGTACCATTTTTTCCAGTTGTTTTTAACAAATGAAAAGTACTCTACCGGCTCTCCCGCCCACATCAAAAGGCTCTCTTGAGCGTGGCGTGTTTTAAATATAGGTGTGATAGCAGGCTGTGAAAGACTGAATGAATTTGCCTTAGGCTCAAAGTCATTCCAAGACTCCAGGTAGTGATGATCCGGAGTTTTGTATGCGGACATAGAAGCTGTTTCATCTTCAGCGTAAGAAGTAGAAACAGTCAATGAAATATTTTTTAGAGCGGCCCCAAGTTGAGCGCCCATTGGATGATCGTATACAGGATTACAGTTATAGAAAACAACTGCCCCTATTCTGCTGGCTTCAGCATCAGCAACGAATGCTGCCATTGCTTCGTCATTTCCCTGACGGTAATTAACAGCCTTGTCTGCCAGTATGGTTGAACCATAACTATCAAGCATAGCATTGATTCCGTTCACCAAAACCTGAACGTCCTTGTCGTTTGAACCTGAAACCAACAATGCTTTACCACGGTTAGCCCACAATTCATCTGCAGCTTTACTTAGGTGAGTAACTTTGTCTAATCCTGCCGAAACGGCAGCACTACCTGACTTTCCAGCGATAAGGTTATACAGTTGTGCTATCACTAAACCTTGCTGTGAAGGCTTAATCATGGTGCGATAGTCAGCGTTGGCTCCTGTTAAGGTAAGATTAGTTTCAAATTGGTAATGACGGGACATATTTCTATTGTCCTCGCTTATCTTACGATTAACACTGTATTGCTTAGTAAACTCGATGGGCGACAACCATGTGCCAAGGAAGTCAGCACCTACACTTACTATAAGTTTTGCTTTCGCAAAATCGTAAGAAGGAATAAATGCTTTTCCGAAAGAAGCCTCATTGCCTTTCAGCATACCATAGTATGATACTTGATCGTACTGAACATGGCTCGCTGTTGGATACTTGGATTTAAATTGCTCAATAGCAGCTTTTGTGCTTGGGCTGAGTATAGTATTGCTTACAATTCTAATCTGGCCGTTAGCAGCTGCTACTTCCTGAAGTTTTGCAGTAATCGCTTTATCTACATCTTCCCAGCTTGCATTGTCATTACCAATCTTAGGTCCACGCATGCGATAGTTGTCATATAATGACATCACGGATGCTTCTACCTGTGCATTGGTTCCACCCATGCTCACTTTAGAAAGTGTATTCCCTTCTATCTTAATGGGGCGTCCTTCGCGTGTTTTTACAACTATACTACAGTAATCTCCACCGTTTACATAGGTAGATGCGTAGTAATTTGGAATACTTGGATCAGCATCGATAGGCTTATTCACAAAAGGAATAGCTTTCCGAATAGGTGCCTCACAGGCAGCTAGGGAGGCCGCAGCAACGCTGAAACCCATCATTTTAAGGAAATCTCTGCGGGAATGACGCGGGTCATTCTCAACACCAAGATCAACGAATTCCTTATCCGCATGTTTTACAAACGCTGGATCGTTCTTTAGTTGTTGAATTCCTTTCCAGTATGTCTTTTTTGTAATGCTCATACTTATTCTAATCCAAAAATAGAGTCTATATTAATAGTGACACTTTGCACATTCTAATCCACCGATATCTTCCACCTTCATCGCATTGTTATTATGCAACTCCAGAAGATTATCATAATAGGCATTGCCTTTGGTGTTCAAATCTGTTTTGCGGTGGCAATCAATACACCAGCCCATAGTAAGCAATGAATATTGCTTCACCACATCCATTTCTTCAATCGGGCCGTGGCAGGTCTGACATTCCACACCCGCTACGTTAACGTGCTGAGAGTGATTGAAATACGCCAAATCAGGCAGGTTATGAATACGAACCCACTCAATTGGTCGGTTGGTCTCTACTGCAGCAACGATCTTAGCAATTTCAGACTCACCTGTATTAGTACCATTGCGAATCTGAGTATGACAGTTCATACATATGTTAGGAGAAGGAATATTGGCACTACGGCCTATCGATGCTCCAGTATGACAGTATTGACAATCAATTTCGTATTGTCCGGCATGTACCTTGTGAGAGAAGGCAATAGGTTGCTTCGGTGCATAACCTTGCTGTACACCTACCGAGAACAAACCATCAATAACAGTTTTGAAAGATATTGACGCAACCAGGAAAACGACAATGAAAATAAAGCCGGAGCTTTGTGCAATTGTGCTGAAGGTAAAAGGAGAGTGCACTACCTCTTTGTCCTCTTCCGTTAATTCTTTTTGATCCAGGTAACGCTTAAGCGCATTGATAATAAGACCAAGGATAACTAGTAACAACACCAGAATGACAACCATACCCACGAGTATGGCATTCAAGTAAGTTGTAGGTACTCCGGCTCCACCTCCACTGTCTCCTCCAGCAGCAGCAACAACCTCTTCAGGCTTTTCGGCTTCGGCCTTGGTATAAGCCAGGATTGACATGATCTGATCATCTGAGAACGAAGTGAACGATGTCATCAAGGTCTTGCCATTTTCTTCATATACCTTGTTGGCATACTCATCTCCGCTGGCAATTACCTTTGAAGAGTTGCGAACGAACTCCTTGATCCAATCTATAGATGGAGCCCGATCCTCAACACCGGCAAGTGCTGGTCCTATTAACTTTTGTTTTACCCGGTGGCAAGCTTTACAGTTGGCATTGAACAGGGTCTCCCCTTCGGAAATTACGCCAGCATCGGAAGATATTTCTTGAGCAAATGAAGTAAGACTTAATACGATTAAAAGAGCCGTAGCAAGATTCTTAAATAAACCAGAGATTTGGTGCGTCATCGTGATTCGTTTAGGTGTCCGGATTTATACGGAGGTGCACAAATCTACACTCGTAATGCATTATTTCAAATTTAATTTTGTGCATGAGGGTATTATTTTGAACACTTATTGGTACTTCTCGATAACCCATAAATTCTGTTTAACTATCAAACAGATATTCAATGAAAATACGCAATTTAGAATGAATTTAAATAGAATATCTTAGCCTCTGTGCGCTTAGCCCCTTCGAATACGTAACTGTACTCATTTCCATCATCTTAGGCCTAGGAATTACCCAGATCGTCACGGACCTGACAGACATCATTCATCAATAGAAGCGAATCAAATTGTATTGGTCGTGCACATTTTGGATGCTGATCATATTTTTTCATCATATACAGGAATGGTGGAATATTTATGACTTGCGGTTGTATTAAGTTGGCGCCTACCCATCTTTTTATTCATAAGCCTTTATCCAATCCATCTTTTTATACATGCCCGGCTGCTATTTCCTATCATAGTTATGGAAGAAGTGGTGCTCGATTACAGCATTCTACTTTGCCAACTACAGAAAAAATTTTCATTGGCGTAATTTTCACACGCTGCTCTCGGGGCTCGAGAACTTAATCATTTCCTCTCATTGACTTAATGGGTTCGCTCTTCAACTTATCATTATACATGGCGCTCTCTTATGTCGCTTTTTAGAAAGTGCAATCGGAATGGGTGCATAAATTAATCATCAGGGTAGTGTGCTGGCCATTATTATCTCTGTAATAGTTAACTGGGATGTAGGGTTCATTACCTTATCCTCAGCTAAAAAAAGGGTCATAATAGCTCTTAAACTGGGATTTTACCCAAAATTTTGTTATATTAAGAGCTATTGGGAAGGGGTTAAACATTTTTTTAACCCCAAATACCTCTCCAGCTAGGATATTACATCAACCGTAATCCAACTTTCAAGTGGTTACACTTATAGGAGAGTATGCACCTGATAATATTAATAAGCGATTAAGAATTATAAATACCTTTGGAACGCATTTGTGTTTTATGAATGCCTTTTCAAATCGTATTATTTAAATAGTATATCCAAATATGCAAAGTGCAACAAGTAATTCTAAAGCTCCTGAGATGGCTTTTGACAAAACAGAGTCTTTAATTAAAAGAAGGAAGGCCTCCGTGGCCAATGGAGTAAGTGTCTTCGTACCTACTTCAGCGGTAAGCGCCAAGGGTGCAACTATCATTGATGCCAATGGAAATGAGTTGATTGACTTTGGCGGAGGAATTGGTGTGGTCAATGCGGGGCATTGTCCTGAGCCTGTTGTTAAGGCCATTCAAGAGCAAGCCGCCAAGCTGATTCATGCTGGCTTCAATATCTCTACATACGAAGCCTACATGGATTTGAGTGAGAAATTGGTCGAATTGCTTCCGCATGGTGAAAAAACAAAGGTCATGCTGACCAACACCGGTGCTGAAGCGGTTGAAAATGCTATTAAGATTGCAAGGCAGGCAACCAAGCGTTCAGCCATACTTTGCTATAGCGAAGCCTTTCATGGCCGGTCGTTGATGGCCATGACATTAACATCCAAGATTAATTACAAATTAGACTGTGGTCCTTTTGCGCCAGAGGTATATCGACTCCCATTTCCCAATTTCTATCACTATGGAAAAGGAAGGACAGAATCTGATTTCGCAGAACAACAGCTGGAAAAATTATATGACGCAACCCATCATTTGGTTGATCCCAATTCAGTTGCTGCGATTATTATAGAGGTTGTACAGGGTGAAGGCGGTTTTAACGTTACGCCAAAGAGTTACTTAGAAGGTCTGCGAGCGTTTTGCGATGAATTTGGCATCATGCTGATATTTGACGAAGTCCAGAGTGGATTTTGCCGGACAGGTAAGTGGGGATCCTATGAGCACTTTGGAGTGACCCCAGATATCTCAACATGGGCCAAGTCGATGGGTTCAGGAATGCCGATCGGTGCAGTCATCGGAAAACAAGAAGTGATGGATGCTGCTGCTATCGGAACAATAGGCGGTACCTACCCTGGTAACCCAGTTTGCTGCGCTGCCGCTTTGGCAACTATAAAATACATGGAGGAAATTGACCTTAATAGTAAGGCTATTGAAGTTAGTAAGATCGTCCATGATCGCTTTCTGAAACTTAAGGCGAAATGTCCCGCAATAGGTGATGTTAGAGGATTAGGCGCTATGCAGGCTATTGAATTTGTAGAAAACAATGATCCAGGCCAACCTGATGCTGAAACGCTGACTCAATTAACTAAAGCTTGTCTAAAGCGCGGCTTAATACTAATAAGCGCGGGTACCAATAAAAACGTACTCCGCATGTTAAGCCCACTTGTAATCTCGCATGAGTTGCTGAACAAGGGATTAGACATAATAGAAGAAGAACTTTTAAAAATAACAAAGTAGATGACACCATTTTCGATAGGAGGAATTCAAATGCACGTATCAGCTAGTCACAGTAATGTGCCTATCATGAAACATAAGATAGACGTGATGATGTCAGTTTACCCGTGGGTCCAGATGATCATGTTTAGTGAGCTTTGTCCAATGGGGCCACTCACCTACCACGCTATGGAATTTCCGAATGAGACTGAGAAGGAGTTTTGTGAAATAGCCAAGAGATATGGCATCTGGCTTATTCCAGGAACTATGTTTCAGAAAAAACACGAGCAAGTATACAATACCGCTAGTGTGATTAATCCTCAAGGCGAGGTTGTAGGAAGGTACGATAAGATGTTTCCATTTTATCCTTATGAAGTAGGTGTAACTGGAGGCAATGAATTTTTGATTTGGGATGTGCCCAAAGTAGGAAAATTCGGCCTGACCATCTGCTACGACATGTGGTTTCCAGAGACTTCTCGCACACTTGCAGTCAATGGCGTAGATGTAATTCTTCATCCAACTTTAACTGCCACTATTGACCGTGACATTGAACTATCACTCGTGCAAGCCACCGCAGCCATCAATCAGTGTTTTATTTTCGACATCAACGGCCTTGGTGATGGCGGAACTGGGCGATCTATTATATGTGGCCCAGACGGAAGAGTGCTACATCAAGCAAGCACAGGTGAGGAACTTATTCCAATTGAGATAGACATCGAAAGAGTAAAGCGCAGTAGAGAGATGGGTGTACTTAGGCTTGGCCAACCTCTTAAGAGTTTTAGAGACAGAAGGGTTCGATTTGACATTTACCAAGATGGTGCTCAGCTCCCCTACCTAGGTACTCTTGGCAAACTCCATAAACCCACAAGATTTGAACAAATTAAGGAAGTTCTTCAAAGTGACGCAACCGTAACAGACGGCAGTGTCCTGCAGTCTTGGATGAATAAATTAAAACTATAAATAAAAGTTTCACCTAAATAGATTAGAATGAAAGCCTCAATAAAACATGCAAAGAAAGAAAAACCAATGAACCTTAAGCATTACGTCAATTGGTTTGAGATTCCTGCTTATAACTTCGAGAGAGCGGTAGCCTTTTATAATCAAATCTACAACAACACTATGGACGCTACTGAGATCAACGGGTATTCCATGGCCTTCTTTCCAGCAAAAAATGGAATTGGAGGAGCTGTGGTAGCTGGTGAGGGGTGTACTCCAAATACTACTGGACCATTGTTGTATCTCAACGGAGGGAAAGACCTCGACATAGTTTTAGCGAGGATTGAGCCCGCAGGAGGCAGAGTAATCATGGCCAAAACACTCATTAACGATGCGGTTGGGCATTTCGCTTTGTTTATGGATACGGAAGGAAACAGACTAGCACTGCATTCAAAGGGCTAATTGAAATACTTTAATCACTAAATGCGGAAAGAATGAAGGTTGCACAGAACGGGAAAGAAAAGACGAACTTGTTAACAGGCCATTACTACAATATTGGCCAGCTCAGAACTGAGTTGTGGACAGAACTGAAGTTACAAGCTTATAATCTTGCGCGCAAAAGAAGTAAAGCCGAGCAAGATGAAGCTAAACTTCATATTATAAAACTTCTCAAAACGCTACGTGAAGTAGAACAATACTTTGCGTTTCCAGGCAACGCTACACTTAATGTAATTCAGGATTTTGTTAAACATGATGAATTTCAAATTTTAAAAAATTCCATCAAAGAAATTCTGCGTTTGCTCGTCAGTGAGGAATACAGGCAAGACCCAAACCTGTTTTCTTTTGCCACACTGGTTAAAGGAAAGGATAATAAACATGTGCAGGAAAGTAAATCAAAGCACAGGTATTTCGAGGTCCTTTTCACAGATAACCTTACCCCAAGAGAAGAGCAGGTAATCTCGAAGAAAATTAATGACGTTAGAGACCCCAAGGATTCATTCGCTTATCAGCTCGTATTTGTAAAGTCTTATCAAGACACCTTGATCGCTTTGATGGCCAACCCTAACATTCAAGCTTGTGTGATCAGGTATGAAATACCTTTTAAGTCGAAGTTTGTAAGAGGAATTCTGAAACCCTTTCTCACCCATTTACTTCAAGAAAATTACGAAGATCATGCTGAATATGAATTAGGAATTTTACTAGGTCAGGCCATTCGAAAGATAAGGCCAGAGTTGGATATTTATTATGTTACTGACAATGCTGTCAATAGTCTTCCAGACTCAGCGCTGAAAATATTTCAACGTGTATTCTATCGAAAGGAAGATGCACAAGAATTACATTTAAGCATTATAAGGGGAATTAAAGACCGGTATGAAACTCCTTTCTACACCGCATTAAAAGAATATAGCCAAAAACCCACAGGGGTGTTTCATGCGATGCCTATTTCGCGAGGAAACTCCATCTTCAAATCTAATTGGATAGATGACTTTGGAGAATTCTATGGTAGAAATTTATTCCTGGCAGAGACCTCATCTACAACTGGTGGATTGGATTCACTACTACAGCCTACCGGCCCGTTGAAGAAAGCACAAGAGCTTGCTTCAAAAGCATTTGGTTCTAAGCGAACCTACTTTGCCACCAATGGTACCTCCACATCAAACAAGATAGTGCTGCAAGCGTTGGTACAGCCAGATGACGTGGTGTTGATAGACAGAGATTGCCATAAATCTCACCATTATGGAATGGTACTCTCTGGCGCTTATGTGACCTATCTGGATTCTTATCCGCTGCAAAAGTATTCGATGTATGGCGCTGTGCCGCTAGCTGTAATTACAGAAAGGTTGCATGTGCTTAAGAAGGCCGGTCGATTGGACAAGGTAAAAATGCTCTTGCTTACTAATTGCACCTTTGACGGACTGGTGTATAATGTAGAGCGCGTGATGGAAGAAGTATTGGCCATTAAACCAGACATGATCTTTTTGTGGGACGAGGCTTGGTTTGGTTTCGCAGCCTTTACACATACCTTCAGACAGAGAACGGCAATGTATGTAGCCAACAAACTTTGCCAGAAATACAAAACAGATGAATACAAAGAAGCGTATAAAAACCATCTGGCAGAATTGAAGAAAAAAGGAGGTGACCAAACTCCTAAAATGCCTAACCCTGAGTTGGTAAAAATCAGGGTATACTCTACGCAGTCTACCCACAAGACTTTATCATCGTTCCGCCAAGGTTCTATGATACATATCTACGATGAAGAATTCGAACGCAAAGTGGAGACCTCGTTCCACGAAGCGTACATGACCCACACTTCTACCTCAGCCAATTATCAAATACTGGCATCGCTTGATGTAGGAAGAAGACAAGTTTCATTTGAAGGCTACGAGTTGGTAGAGAAGAGTATAGAAATGGCTATGCTCATCAGAGCCAAGATCAATGATCACCCTAAGCTCAGGAAGTATTTTAAGGTCATGACCGTTAAGGATATCATTCCTGACAACTACCGCCAATCTGGATTGAAAGAATATTACAACCCAGACAAAGGTTGGCAAAGGCTCGAAGAGGCCTGGGCGAGTGATGAATTCGTTTTGGATCCAACCAAGATCAATATTCATATCGGAAACACAGGAGTGGATGGCGATACCTTCAAGAACAAATACTTGATGGATCAATTTCACATTCAGATTAATAAAACATCGCGAAACTCTGTGTTGTTCATGACCAACATTGGAACTACCAGAAGTTCGGTAAGTTATCTGATCAGCTCCCTATTGAAAATCGCTGACCAAATAGATGTTCAGTTTGATGCTTTAAACCCAGAAGAAAACAGAATCCTTCAGGATAAAATTTATTCACTCACAGAACAAGCTCCGCCCCTTCCTGACTTTAGCTACTTCCACGATTCTTTTAGGGCAGTAGCCGGAATCCCTGGCGGACGAATGCGGGAAGCCTACTTCTTAGCTTATCAAGAAACTAAGTGTGAGTATGTGAAGCTCTCTGCGTGCAAAGGACTGCTGACCAAAAAACGTCAGCTAGTTTCTGCAGCTTTTATCATTCCTTACCCACCAGGGTTTCCAGTGTTAGTACCTGGCCAGGTAATGACAGAAGAAATTCTTGACTTCCTTGAGGCACTTGACGTGACCGAAATCCACGGTTACAGACCAGAATTAGGCTTCAGAGTATTTACTGAAGCTGCACTTAACCGCCAGCAATCAGGCACTGCACTTATGGGTGCAGGAGCTGCCATGAGTGGAATGGGTGGAAATGGAAACAGGAAGAAAAAATCTACACGTACCAAAACGACTAAGTAATTTAAGTAGTCAATCAGCTGGAGAAGAATCTTCTCCAGCTATCCTATTTTGGGTCAGTTGACCACGGTCCTTTAGTACTTTGGTATAAGCTATTGTTAAAACTCCCTAACCTTTTATGAAGGATACAAGTACACGTGAACGTGCCGCTCTAAAAAGAGAGATTGGTAAAGTGGGATTCTTCTGTCTCGCCTTTGGCGCCATGATTGGAGTGGGTTGGGTAACAGCAATGGGTCCATGGCTAAAAACAGCCGGGCCTATTGGCGCGAGTATTGGCTTTGCAATCGGAGGCACACTAATGCTTTTCATTGGATTTTGCTACGCAGAGGTCACAGCTATGCTCCCAGTGTCAGGTGGTGAAGTGGCCTATGCCTATAAGGCTTATGACGAATCAAAATCTTTTATAGTTGGTTGGTTTTTATCATTTGGATATATCTCTGTCTCCGCCTTCGAAGCTATCTCGATCGGTAAAATCACGAGTTATCTCTTTCCAGCCATCGACCAGTGGCCACTCTACTCTATTAATGGCGATATAATTTTTGGGAGCCATCTGTTACTCGCATTGTTTTGTGTATCTCTTATCACTTTTGTGAATTACGTGGGTGTACAAGGTTCTATGCGTTTTCAGGTTTATCTAACTATTACTTTTCTACTGATCGTATTTTGCGTGGTGATTGCAGGTTTTTCTCAAAGTAGCATTGCTCATTTGCAGCCCTACTTTATGGAAAATGGTGATGTTGGAATTATTGGTGGTATCATTGGGGTGTTTGCTACAGTGCCTTTTTGGCTTGTTGGATTTGACACCATCCCTCAAGGTGCAGAAGAAGCTAAAGAATCTGTATCACACCGCACGATTGGATTGCTCATCCTCATATCTATTATTGCCGCTGTATTGTTTTATATGTTACTGATTATCGGCACAGCAATGATTGGCAACTGGCAAAACCTTTTGAATGAGGAACTACTCACTGCAAAGTCGTTTGAGTTGGCTTTTGGATCTCAGTTTGTTGTAAATGGAATTTTGGTAGCCATAATAATTGGGCTATTAACAAGTTGGAATGGGTTCTTTCTTGCAGGATCACGCGTACTGTTTGCCATGGGCAGAGGCAGAATCATCGCACCATCATTTGGTCTGTCACATCCAAAATACAAGACACCTTATAAAGCAGTAATATTCAGTGGTGTCATCACAATGTTAGCGGCATTTTTAGGTCGAGGAGCGATGATCGCATTCGTTGACGTTGGATCTTTTTGTATTGCCGCAGCATTTTTAGGCGTATCCTTTTCTTTTTTGAAGTTGCGAAAGTCTTTTCCAAATCAACATCGGCCCTACAAAGCACCTGGTGGAGTTGTGATGGGATACATTTCAATCATAGGCTCTATCCTCATATTATTGGCCATCACATTGCCGGGAAGTCCTGCTGCATTAAAATGGCCGTTGGAATGGTTAATTCTCATT
>JBATLM010000243.1:0-26960 GCA_049289315.1 Cyclobacteriaceae bacterium | reverse complement strand
TAGGGTGACTATAGCGGTGGGGATCACCTCTTCCCATTCCGAACAGAGAAGTTAAGACCACCTGCGCTGATGGTACTGCGGTAAAACGTGGGAGAGTAAGTCGTTGCCTTTTTTTTATTTATCCGCCGAAATTTAACGTAGGCATGATCAAAGCCTCATACTTATCGTGTGAGGCTTTTTTCGTTTTAGGCTATGGAAGACAATAGTGTTGACCTTAAGTATGGTATAACATCCTATTCGATTTCGAATAGGATGTATTTTGAAGGCCCTTTTGCGATCTAATTGTCATTCTTTACAATGACTTGTATCTTTCGCGAGATTACATCCAATAATAGTTCAGTGAAACGCACAGCTGTATTCGTATCGTTAGGTATTATTCTCATAGTGATTGGAGTAGTGTGGGTATATCAGTTTTCTCGAAAGGGTGATGTAACCCCATGGGACTTAATAGGCAACGATGCTGTATTGGTGGTAGAGCTTTCTGAAATCAACTCACTAAATCAAAAACTTGAAGAGTTGTCATCTCTTAAAGAGATACTGCACTCTAGTGAATACTTAAAAAGTATTTTGAACGGCAAAACCTTTCAAGGAAGTAAGGTGCTTGTTTCGGTGCAGCCAATATCAAGAGATGATTTTAGTTTTTTGACCTTTATAGAAGTGAATTCAACTCTATGGAAGAGTGATCTTAAAAGTATTGGATTGCCTTTTTCTGATTCTACGGTTAAGAAGAGGATATATAGTGGAATTGAAATTAATGAGCTAACAGGGAAAAAGCCGCAACTTTCGTTTGCGTTAATTGATAATATTCTAGTAATGAGTGAGTCTTCTTTCCTGTTGGAGGGGGTATTAAGATTGAATTCACTAGGAGAAAGTAATTTATTTCGTAGCAAAAATACAGCCTTATTCAAATTACCAACTTTGAAATCAGATGAGGGAAATATATATATAAACGTTTCGAATTTGGATAATTTTCTGGACTTGTTTGTCCAGTCTAACTCAACAGAACCTGCCAATGAAGGACTCTCAGTAAACGGAGGTGGTCTTGCTGATATTAAAATAAGTGAGAATCGATTATTGTTAAATGGGTTTCTGGTTAATTCAGAAACTGGTTTGCTAAGCTTATTTGAAAACCAAGAACCTCAGCCAATTGATATTGATGGGTTAATTTCTAACAAAGTAGCTATTGCAACGCATTTTGGGATTTCGAACTCTGAACAATGGTTCAAAGATCAGGCTGAGCTAATAAAGACGAATGGAACTCTATCCACTGATAGTTTGGTTCAAGAAATGCTTCGGTTGTCAATCGACATAGGCGCGCTGAGAGAATCAGTGGGTAATCAATTTGTGAATTGTTATTTGGGTAAGGGCAATGACTTTGTTAGTATCCTTAAACTTAATGAGGAAGCTTCAAGGATATCTGTCTTTGATGAATTATCGTCAAAATTGGCAGAGCAAAAGAAAGATTCTGTATACACTGAAGGTTATGCGGGTTACCAAATCAGACTGATTGATTATGAAAATTTCTTGCATCAATTATTTTACCCAATAGCGATTCCCTCGGAGCAAACTTTTTTTGTTCAAGTTGAACAGTATTTGGTTTTGTCCGAGAGTGTGGAATTGATCAAGGCTTTTATTGATGATATTGATGCCGAAGAAACTTGGGGGAAGTCTGTTGAGTGGAATAAATTTTTAAGTACATCCTTACAGGAGTCTAATATCAGTATATTTTTAGATGGGAAATTATCCTCTGTTTTTTTACAGGACAGGTTTAATTCGAAATGGAGATCAGTTTTCAAAGCAAGTAAGTTCTTGAGCCTTGATAAGGGATCCTTTCAACTCAGTCGATTGGAGACTAATTATTATCTAAATACTTCTTTGCAATTTTCGGAGTCACATCCAATTCAGAGTATGCTAGAAAAAACAACATACAATTTTGGCAGTAGCATAGTGACACAACCAAATATTGTTAAAAGTCATTTATCGAAGGAAATTGAGCTGGTTATCCAGGATTCTTTACAAAATCTTTACTTGTTGTCAAAAGACCTTAAAGTATTATGGAAGGAGCCTATTCGAAATCAAATCATTGATGATGTGAAACAATTGGATTTCTATACCAATGGTAAGCTTCAATTATTCTTCACTACGGAGAATGCGATTCATATTGTAGATCGACTTGGGAGATATATTGAAGGTTACCCAAAGTCTCTTAGTGGAAGTAACAGAATTGAGTTTTCTCAATTGGTGGACTATGATCGGAGTAAGCGCTATAGATATTTGATTACCGAGGAGAAGGGGAATTTGTTGCTTACGGATAAAGTTGGGACTCTGTTAGAGGGATGGAATCCGCGAAAACTTGATGGAAGAATGTTGAATGCGGCAAAGCATTATAGAATCTTAGGGAAGGACTACTTTTTGGCAATTACTCAAAGTGGTAACGTGAACCTGATGAATAGGAGGGGTGAAATGATAAAAGGTTTCCCGTTGGATTTGACTATGCGCCCAAGCGGTGAAGTTTCAATGACAATAGGGAATAGCATGTCTTCGTCCTACTACACAGCGGTATCAAAGGATGGAATCAAGGTGCAATTTGGTATGGATGGTCAAATAAGAAAAAAGGAAGTGCTTTTAAAGAAAGCAACTTCTACTGAATTTAGTTTAGTAAAGTCTACAAACGAGAATACTTATGTTTTTTTAAGGATGGATCCAGGGAAGATGGCAATTCTTGACACTGATGGGAGCACTTTAATTGAAATTGAGAATCCGGGTTCAATGAAATGGAAACTTATTTATTTGGAGAACCGATTGAAAGAACGTTTTTATTGCTTGTATGATGAGCAACAAAATTTTTCTTATTATTTTGATTTCTCTGGTCAGCTATTGCTTCCTCAGCCTCTAGAGTCTACTCAATTACCAGCAATGTTTTTTGATGAGAAGCAAAAGAGCCTTTCAGTATATAATTCTAATAACTCTAGTTTGAGTTTAATTTCGATTAAAAGATAACCTACTTTCTATTCTTTTCAATTTGATCCCACATGGTTTCGGGTATGTGTTCAAGGTGACTAAATTCCCCTCCATTTCTTAGCCATTCTCCTCCATCGATTGTAACTACTTCGCCATTGATGTACGCTGAAAAATCGGACATAAGATAAGCGGCCAGGTTTGCCAACTCATTATGTGCTCCGACACGCTTTAATGGAATTCTCTCTGCGGGATCGAATTTCTTCACAAGATCTCCTGGTAGTAACCTGCTCCATGCACCTTCAGTTGGGAACGGCCCCGGTGCTATTGCATTACTTCGTATGTTATACTTGGCCCATTCCACGGCAAGTGATCTGGTTAATGCAAGCACACCTGCCTTGCTGCACGCGGATGGTACCACATACCCTGATCCCGTCCAGGCATAGGTAGTAACAATGTTGAGAAATGTGCCGGGTTGTTTTTTTGAAATCCAATTTTTCCCTGCAGCCAAGGTAAAGTAATAAGTTCCCTTAAGAACTATGTCGACTATGATGTCGAAGGCTCTATGCGAAAGCCTTTCGGTGGGGCTAATGAAATTGCCTGCTGCATTATTCAGTACTCCGTGTATTTGTCCAAACTCTTTTTCTGTTTGGGTGATCACATTTTGAATTTCTTCATACTTCCTCACATCACAGGTGACCGGCAGTACTTTTCCACCTGTTGACTTCATAAGTTCTTCTGATGTACTTTGTAATACATCCTCCTTCCTGCTCGTAATAACAAGATTGGCACCAAGCTCCAACATGTATTTCCCCATTGATTTCCCCAGTCCTGTTCCTCCTCCGGTTACAATTATAGTTTTGCCTTTTAGTACACCATCTTTGAGCATCCCTTCCATTTTCAATTTTATTGGTTTATATAAATGTAATAATGTTTAAATGAAAAAAGCCCCATGATAGGGCTTGGTTATTTTTCGATTTCGACTTGCTTATAATCTACGCTACCTGCGATATTATTTTATTCTTGTTTTCGATATCAATCCCCAGGTACTTTGTTTGCCCGGCCTCAGTGAATAATTCAATGATAACAGCAAACCGTTTGCCTAGAGAAGATTTAGTCGAGCGCTTATAGGGAATGATTTCACCAATATCATATCTAAGGGTTTCATTTGGGCTTGGGGGTACAAGACTGCGAATTTTCTCCCAAAATGGCCTGGCTCCATAATATTCACATTTCATTAAGCGGTGGTTGTGCTCGATGTCTGACCAGACTTCCAGTTGTTTAGAATTTGTTCGTATTAGCCAATTCATCTGTTAGTTATTAATGAATACAAATTTTGCTATACCTTAGACTACACAATGGTGCCAGAAGGTTTAAATGATTGACAACTTTATTTTCTTAATTTTGATCCAATATCGTTCTCACTTCAAATGATATATTATACATAAGCTTTAGTACTAATAGGTAAACGACCTTTTTATGCAAAAAAAATTATTTGTTCCGTTATTGATATTGATTACCCTTCAGAGCTGTATTGTTTCAAAGAAGAAATTTGACGATTTGTTAGCCCAAAAGGTAAAAGCAGACGGTGAATTGGCTGATACATCGACAAAATTGGATAAGGCCACTGAGGAACTGGCTGATTTGAATACTACATTGGATCAGCTGAAAAGTGATACAACCGATATGGGGGCAGTTCTAAGATCGACTGCTCAAAAGCTAGAGGGGCTTAATACAGAGTATGATCAATTGAATGCTTACTATAAGAACCTGTTAAATAGCAGTGGGAAGCTTAATCGAGATTTAACACTTCAGCAAGAGCAACTCTTGGCAATACAAGACAATCTGGAAAGAATAAGAAGTTTAAATGATTCTCTCAGTATAAGCTTGGAGGAGAGAGAAAGGAAAGTAAAAGAGCTGGAGCAAGTTTTAGCCAACAAAGATAAGGCAGTTCAAGATCTAAAAAATAGAATTAGTAATGCATTGCTTAATTTTAAAGAGAATGATTTGACTGTTAACGTAAAGAATGGTAAAGTATATGTATCACTTGCGGAGCAATTATTATTTAGATCAGGAAGTGTAGAGGTGGATAGTAAGGGAGTAACTGCTTTGCAACAATTGGCAAAAGCATTGAAGGATCAAAAGGATATTCATGTAATGGTAGAGGGGCATACAGACAACGTTCCTATTTCTAAAAAATCTGCCTACATGCAGGATAATTGGGATTTAAGTGTGATGAGAGCAACGTCTATTACTAAAATTCTCACTAAAGGAGGAGTTTCTCCAAATCAAATTACTGCTTCCGGAAAGGGGGAGTATTTGCCATTGGCTCCCAACACTACTCCCGAGAACAAACAAAAAAACAGAAGGACGGAGATAATTATCACTCCTAATCTTGATGAGCTGTTTAAAATATTAGAGGTAAATTAATTAGTGATATGATTAGACTACTTGGAATACTTGTTCTTGTTTTAGATGTTATCGTTGTACTTGATATTTATAGAAGTAACAAGGATACTGAGAAGAAAGTGTTATGGATACTCATCGTATTCTTTTTGCCATTGTTAGGCCCACTACTTTACTATGTTGTGAGTAAGGATCGGTGATCTTATGTATGCTATAGAGAAGCGTTAAAGCTTTAAAATAAAAAAGGGACCGCTGAGGTCCCTTTTTTATTTTTGATAATCATCAATTCTTATTGAATCACGACAGGCTTAACTTCTTTCTGTCTGATCAAATTATTGAATTCAGGAATTTGTTCAGTGAAGATGGTATTCAGGGTTTTTAACTGTGTATCTATTTGACCTGATATTTCATCGTAAACTGCCTTGGCTTGATCTGTTGGTTTGAAGTCGTTACCGTCAACTTCGCGTGATAGACCACCAATCTTGTTATTCAATCTGATAGGGAAGTTTAGCGGATCTTGCCCACTTCTGTTCTTAGTCTGATAGACTTCTTCTTCTACTTCCTTCACGTTATCAAGAATACTTTTTGCCATGTCGTTAACATCTTTGAAAGCAGGATCATCCTTCATGGGCTCGGTTACCCTGGTGATTTGATCACGCGCTTCTCTAATTTTCTTAACTGCATTATTGGCTTCAGATAGTTTGTCTCTCACTTTTATAGCAAAATTAAACTGCTCTTGAATATCAGCGATTGTTCCCTCGGTACGCGGGTCTTTGAGAATTTCAAATTCTGTTTCCATTGCATTGCCATTAACAGTAAGCTTTGCTTTGTACTTACCAGGAACTGCCTTTGGACCTCTTAAAGAAGCTCCCCACATGATCAAGCCATCAAACCCATCTGCATCAGAGTATCTCATGTTCCAGATGTGACGGTTCATGCCCGGTTGGATCTTAAGAAGTTCTTCTTTGGCCTTTTTATTTGGCTTAGTAGCAAATTTCTTGATCACTGTTCCGTTCATTTCCATTATCTCAAGACTTGCAGTTGTTTTTGCTGTGTCTTTCAAATAATAGTGAACCATTACCCCGTTAGGATGATTCATCCCATGATTACTTGGTACAGGATTCCATCCTCCACCTTGTCCACCATTCATACGGTAGCTAGGCAGTGGTTTAAATAAATGAGTGCCGCTTGAGGCTACAGCATCGTTCAATTGATGGAGTGGTGTAATATCATCAATTAACCAGATACTTCTGCCCTGAGTTGCAGCAATTAGGTTGTCATTTTTAATTGTAAGATCCGTAATAGGAACAATAGGAAGATTCAACTGGAATGGCTTCCAGCTTGCACCATCATCGAATGAAATGTACATTCCAGCTTCTGTTCCAGCATATAGCAAACCTGCACGCTTAGGATCTACTCTAACTACACGTGTGAAATGTTCAGATGGAATACCGTCTGTAATTTGCGTCCACGTTTTTCCGTAATCTTTAGTTTTGAACAAGTAAGGCCTGTAGTCACCTATTTTGTATCTGGTAACGGCAATGTAGGCACCTCCCTTTACGTGTGGATCAAAGTCAACACTATTCACCATACCCCAGTCGGGCATCATTGGAGGGGTAACATTTTCCCAATTTTTACCACCATCTTTAGTGACGTGGACCAATCCATCATCAGAACCTGCCATGATTACATTCTCTTCATAAGGAGATTCACTTACTGCGAAAATGGTAGCGTAGTATTCTACACCTGTGTTGTCTTTAGTAATGGGTCCACCTGATGCCACAAGTTTAGATGCATCATTACGTGATAAGTCAGGGCTGATAAGTTCCCAGCTTTGACCCTCATTGTAACTCACGTGCAAGTGTTGAGAAGCAGCATAAAGCTTTTTAGGGTTATGAGGTGAGAAGAAAAGAGGGAAGTTCCACTGGAAACGATATTTCGCGCCTTCTGCTCCATGACCCATCGGGTTGTCTGGCCAGGCGTTAATGCTTCGACCTTCGTTTGTTTGATGGTTTATTCTTTCAAGTGTTCCTCCATAGCTTCCTCCATAGATGATGTCATTATTAGTTGGGTCAACGGCTATGTGACCACTTTCTCCACCTGCAGTTACATCCCAATCTCTTTCACCAATTGAACTTCCATCGGTACGATGTAAAACGCGCTGCGTTGAGTTATCCTGTTGTGCTACTAAAATCCGGTAAGGGAAATTATTATCTGTAGTTACACGATAGTATTGTGCTGTGGGCTGGTTCATATAAGTAGTCCAATTTTCACCAGCATCAAATGACACCTGTGCTCCTCCATCATCAGCAATTACCATGCGCTGGTTATCCTCTGGTGCAATCCACAAATCGTGGTGATCACCATGTGGTGCATTATAGGTTGAGAATGTTTTACCACCATCTTTAGAGCGGTGATACTGAACGTTCATTATATAAATAATGTCTTCATCTTCTGTGTCAGCGTAAATTTTACTGTAATACCAAGCTCTCTGACGTAGTTTCCTTTCGTCATTCAAATACTGCCAGGTTGCTCCTCCATCGTCTGAACGATAAACGCCACCTTTATCATTTTCAATAATTGCAAATACTCTATTGGAATTAACCGGTGATACAGTCACACCTACAATTCCCCAAAGGCCTTTTGGTAGTCCTTTATTTGCTGATATGTTGGTCCAATTATCACCTCCATCGGTACTTTTCCAAAGTGCAGAGCCTTCTCCTCCACTTTCAAGACTGTAAGGTGTTCTTTTTATTCTCCATGTAGATGCATAAAGTATTCTTGGGTTGTTAGGATCCATAATTAGATCTACAGCTCCAGCATCGCTATTGGCAAATAAAACCTTCTCCCAGTTTTTGCCTCCATCTTTTGAGCGATAAACACCACGATCAGCTGATGGTTTGAATAAATCACCTAAAACAGCAGCATATACTAAGTCGGGGTTTCTAGGATGGATACGGATACGAGGAACGTGCCTTGAGTTTTTTAACCCAATATCTGACCACGTTTTTCCGGCATCATTAGATTTCCAAAGTCCATATCCAGACGATACGTTACCTCTCACTGTTGCTTCACCTCCCCCAGCGTAAATAACATTATTATCCCATTCGCTTACTGCTACAGAGCCAATTGACCCACCGAAATAGCCATCAGAGATATTTTCCCAAGAGTTGCCTCCATCTTCAGTACGCCATACACCGCCACCGGTAGCTCCCATATAGTACAATAGTGGTTTACCAGGAACACCTGTAACAGCACTCGCACGACCACCTCTATAAGGCCCTATGCTCCTCCACTCGAGGGCGTTGTATAGTTTTTCATCATAAGTCACGGTGTTTTTGGCTGGGGCAGATCCCCCTCGCTTTCGCTGCGCCTCCGCGGCTGTCACAATAAACATTGAGACAGTGAGCAGTAAAAAAAGTTTTTTCATTTTTAAAGAATTTGGTTTTTAAGGTGTTCGACAGTAATCCTTTTGGGAATCTTCCCTCAGAGGATGTAATTATGGATAATGCCTGATTTGTTTGTTCATGTCTATTAATCAGCCCTTTACCACTTTTTACAGTCTCGAGATTACGCTTAATTAAACTAAAATGGAGTGCTTTTTCTATAAATGGTTGATTTGAACTTGCGATGGGATAGTTGGATTCTAGTGAATCTGCGTTAATTTAAAGCAAATCTTTTTTTTATAAAATGAAGGACATTAAACCACTATTTGGGCTACCAGTAATCGTTGCAGCGCTTGGTTATTTTGTAGACATCTATGACCTACTACTTTTTAGCATAGTTAGGATTCCGAGCCTTCAATCTATGGGTGTGGCACCAGAGGCCCTTCTTGATGAAGGCGAATTTCTATTGCAGGTTCAAATGACAGGCTTGCTTGTGGGGGGATTGATTTGGGGAATCATGGGAGATAAACGTGGTCGATTGTCAGTTTTGTTTGGTTCCATCCTTTTATATTCTTTAGCCAATATTGCCAATGGATTTGCTACTACAGTAGATCAATATGCTATCCTGCGATTTGTAGCTGGAATTGGATTAGCTGGTGAGTTGGGGGCAGGTATTACTTTAGTTTCTGAAGTTTTACCAACACGGTTACGGGGGTATGGCACTGCTTTGGTTGCTACAGTTGGTTTGTTTGGAGCTGTACTGGCGAATTTTGTAGCCAAACATTTTGATTGGCAAACTACATATTTTATTGGTGGTGGATTAGGACTTTTGCTACTAGCTGCTCGTGCGAGTATATTCGAGTCAGGGTTGTTTATGAAGGTGAAGGAAGCAGCTGTTGAAAGAGGCAATTTCTTCATGCTGTTCACTAACTCAGCTAGGCTTAAAAGATTTATTGGGTGTATATTAATAGGCTTGCCTATATGGTATGTTATTGGCATTCTCATCACATTCTCTCCTGAGTTTGCAAGGGCGCTTGGTATCAAAGGTGATGTGATAGCTGGGGATGCTGTGATGTATAGTTATTTAGCGCTGGCCATTGGGGATTTTGCTAGTGGCTTTATTAGTCAAATGGTGGAGTCGAGAAAAAAGATTGTACTCATCTTTATATTTCTAACCTTGGGGGCAATTATTTTTTACCTTTTTCTTCCAATTAAAACAGTCGCATTTTTCTATATTGCTTGTGGTCTCTTAGGATTTGCCATTGGTTATTGGGCATTGTTTGTAACGATAGCAGCGGAACAGTTTGGTACTAATTTGCGCTCTACCGTTGCCACTACTGTTCCCAATTTTATTAGGGGCACTGTTGTTCCTATCACATTGGGATTTAAATATTTACGAGGGGAAGTGGGAATTATATACGGAGCTTTAATTGTAGGAGTGATTACTATAATAATAGCCCTAATAGCTCTGAGAAGCATTGATGAGACTTTTTCCAGAGATATGAACTACCTGGAAGAGGATTAATATTTTCATTGGTATTTTTTCACACCTCCGTTAAACCCTGCCACGGTTGAGGAGTCCAAGAGGAAACAAACACAATACCAATGAAAAAGTATAGCCACGTTCTTACCATAGTATCAATAATTGCATTTATTGCAATAGGAAATAAATCGTACGCTCAAGAAGAAACGAAGCGTGCAGACGTTCGTCAGCATGCGCAAAGAGCCCGTATTGCTGATGGTAGAATAAATGGAGAAGTGACCAAAAGAGAAGCTGCGGCACTTAATATTGAGCAGCGCCACATAAGACGGGCTGAACGAAGAGCTAAGTCTGATGGGCAAGTGACAAGGGTTGAAAGGCGAAGACTGGAAAGAAAGCAGAATCGAGCCAATAGGCACATTAGAAGAGCCAAGCACAACGAAATAGACAATAACTAAGAAAAAGGGCCGAAAGGCCTTTTTTATATTCCTTCCAATGAAGTAGAAAGATCTTCAATGAGGTCTTCAATGTCTTCAATACCTACACTCAGTCTTATCAATGAATCACTTAAGCCACTCTTTATTCGTTCTTCTTTTGGGATGCTTGCATGCGTCATTGATGCAGGATGGTTGATCAATGATTCGACCCCACCTAATGATTCAGCAAGTGTAAAAAGTTTTACGGTTTCCATTAGCTGATTGGCTTTTTGCTGACTGTCATCTTTCAGCGTAAACGAGAGCATTCCGCCAAAATCATTCATTTGTTTTTTTGCCACTTTATGATTGGGGTGGTCAGAGAAACCTGGCCAGTAGACTTTACTCACTTTTGGATGGTTTTTTAGGAATTCAGCAATTTGTTTTCCATTGGTGCAGTGCCTTTGCATTCTCAATTGAAGGGTTTTTATTCCGCGCAATACCAAAAAGCAATCGTTTGGGCTAGGTACTGCTCCGCAAGAATTTAAAATAAAGAAAAGCTCATCACGGAGCTTTTGATCATTTACCACCAAAGCACCCATGATAACATCCGAGTGTCCACTTAGGTATTTAGTTACGGAATGCATCACAATATCGACTCCAAGTGCAAGTGGATTTTGTAGGTAAGGAGATGCAAATGTATTATCCACCGCAACCAGAATATCATGCTTCTTAACTAATGCTGTGCATGCTTTGATATCAGTAACCCTCATTAGGGGGTTAGAGGGTGTTTCCAGCCAAAGAAGTTTCGTGTTTTCATTGAGTAAAGGAGATATATTTTCCGGATTGGATAAATCTATAAAATGGAATTTAATGCCAAACTTCTCAAAAACCTTTGTGAACATTCTATAAGAACCACCGTAAAGATCGTTGCTGGTGATTACTTCATCTCCTGGCTTAAGAAGTTTAATGACAGCATCGGTGGCCCCCATTCCAGAGGAAAAACAAAGCCCAAATTGGCCGTTTTCCAGTGCTGCAATGCTTTTTTGAAGAGCATCGCGTGTAGGGTTTGCTCCTCGGGCATATGCGTATCCCTTGTGTTTGGAAGGTGATTCCTGAGCGTAGGTAGAAGTTTGGTAGATGGGAGTCATAACGGCACCAGTTAATGGGTCTGGTTCTACACCGGCATGAACTGCTTTGGTTCCGAATTTCATGGCAATAAATTAATCCTTATTTTCGATACAATTTAAGCCTCAAAGGTGCAATTTTTTTCAAGGTATTCTTACATCTGGAAGTTTGATAAAGTAAAGGAGGCGAGGTATGAGCAGTTTATCCAGCCATCCAATTTAGCGTCTCTTAGGTTGGTGACCTTCATCACTATTTTTGGAATGTCGATCTTTTTAGTAATCGATTTTTTCAGAGAGGTTGATTTTTCTGTTGTGCTAGCTACCCGCATTAGTGTACTCACGGTGGCGTCAATTGTAATGTGGTTTGCTTATAAAGAATTGTCATTCAATGCATACGTTTTTTGCATTACCATAATTACTGTAATAAGTTTTGGGTCAGCTTTGATTACTGCCACTTTTGCTGATATGCCGCCCTTCTATTTGACGAATTTACTTTTTCTAATGTTTCTATTGTCGGTAACTGCGAGTGGACTTCATCTTCGTCATGCATTTTTCGTGAATTTAATATGCCTGACTACTTTTCTCTTATATGCTCAGTATATAAATAAGATCCCTTTTTACCATAGCCAGTACCCACATTTGTTCTCCATTTTTATTTACATCCACATAGCGGGTGTGGTGCTGGAAAGCAGGAGGCGCAATAATTTTCTTCAATTCAATGATTTGTCGGAACAAAAAGTGCTGGTGGAAGAATTGAACCAACAAAAAAATAAGGTCATTTCCATCTTGTCCCATGACATAGCCGCACCAATGAATTCACTGTCAACTATTTTGTACTTGCAAAGTAGGGGTAAAATCAATGAGCAAGATTTAAAGACTACACTCAAACAATTAAGCGATGAATTTAATAATGTTTCTTTTTTGCTGCACAGTTTAGTGCGATGGTCAAGATCACAGATGCAAGGATTTGTATTGGATAAAACCACAGTCAGCATGTTGGACTTGTTAGAAAATAAAATAAAACTGTTTCATCTGCAACTGATTGATAAGGAACTTGAATTAAAAGTAAATGTGGATCAAACTGCTTTTGTAAATGTGGATGAGGATATGATTCGAATAGCCTTACGGAATCTGATTTCAAATGCTATCAAGTTTGCAAGGAATGGCACTAAGATTCAACTTGAAGTTTCCAAGAACAAAAACAACAGGGTTCAGGTGTTGGTCATTAATCATGGGAACCCAATACCTCTCGAACTAAAAGAAAAGTTATTCACTTATCAAATGCCTTCTACCTCCGATACTAAAGGGGAGAGAGGTGCTGGATTAGGATTGGCCATGAGTGCCTACTTTGTAATGCTAAACGGGGGGGATATTTACCTTGCTCTTTCTGAAGAGGGAGTAACTTCTTTTTGTATGGAATTGCCCGAGGAGGCGGGTGTTTAGATTGCCCTATCTACTTCAAACTGCTCCAAATAATCAGCTACTCTTCTCACAAACATTCCGCCCAAAGAACCATCCACTACACGATGGTCGTAAGAGTGAGACAGGAACATTTTGTGTCGGATGGCAATTGCATCACCTGTTGGAGTTTCAACTACAGCTGGTTTTTTCTGGATTGCGCCAACAGCAAGAATAGCAACCTGTGGCTGCATGATAATCGGAGTGCCCATTACGTTACCAAAAGACCCAACATTGGATATGGTGTAAGTTCCTCCTGATAGTTCGTCTGGCTTCAGTTTGTTTTCACGAGCACGACTGGCCAAATCATTAACTATTTTAGCAAGACCTCTCAAATTATATTGATCCGCATTTTTTATTACGGGTACAATGAGATTGCCCGATGGAAGTGCTACAGCTACTCCAACATTAATATCTTTCTTTTTTATAATTCTATCACCATCTACCTGAATATTGATCATTGGTAAGTCTTTGATTGCCTTCACCACTGCTTCTATAAAAATAGGTGTGAATGTAAGCGATTGACCTTCTTGTTTTTGGAATTCGTTTTTGAATTTGTTCCTCCAGACTACAATGTTGGTAACATCAGCTTCAACAAACGAAGTTACGTGTGGCGAAATGCGTTTAGAGTCAACCATACGCTCAACAATCATCTTGCGCATGCGATCCATTTCAATGATCTCATCTCCAGCGTTGATTGAAGCTGGTACCATTGGCTTTGATGGGGTCAATGCTGGAGCAATACTCTGACCAGATTTGCGCTGCTGAAGGTAAGCGAGGATATCTTTTTTTGTAACTCTACCTTCATTGCCTGTTCCAAGAACAGTCTCCAATTCAGCGACAGCTATGTTTTCTTCTTTGGCAATGTTTTTAACGAGTGGAGAATAAAATCTGGATGACGACTTAAAGTCATCGGCTGGCACATGACTGGCACCATTGCTTTGTGACGCCAAAACAGGTTCGGCAGTTTTGGGTTTTGTAGCGGGCTTGGATTCCACTTTGGTGGCAGGCTTATCCACAGGTTTTGCATCATCTCCATCAGTGGAGATTACAGCAATAGCCGATCCCACTTTTACTACCTCACCATCTTTCGCCAATATTTCTTTCAATACACCTACATGAGTAGAAGGTACTTCCGTGTCCACCTTATCAGTGGCAACTTCTAATACAGATTCATCTTGCTCAATTTTATCTCCAGGCTTTTTTAGCCAAGATAGAATTGTTGCTTCCATGATACTTTCACCCATTTTGGGCATGATAAGCTCTACCAACGCCATTTTGATCTAGTTTATTTACACCACAAAGTTAGCATTTTTAGCACTACTCGCTAATTGAGATTGTGGTCAGGAAGGTAAATTCACCCGAATAAGGTTTAGCGCAGCAGTGGCAGAATACCGGATGTTGATCTGTCTGTCCTGCGTCAATTTGAGCAGTTTTGTAACTGTCTTATGCTTATCTGAATAAGCAATCCAAACAGTGCCCACCGGTTTGTCGGGGGTTGCTCCACCGGGACCGGCAATCCCGCTAGTTGCTATCCCAATGTCTGCGTTGAATTTACTGCGAACAATGTTGGCCATTTCAATAATGGTAGGCTCACTCACTGCACCATATTTTTCCAGTGTTTCGGGTCTAACTCCAAGTTGCCTCATCTTTATTTCATAATCATAGGGGATCATGCTTCCCAGATAATAAGCTGAACTACCTGGAACACTTGTAATTAGATGAGACAAGTATCCGCCAGTACAGCTCTCGGCAATTGAAAGTTTTAAATTTTTTTCTCGTAGAGCATTTCCAATGACAACTTCAAGGGGGGCTTCGCCATATCCATAAATGTATTCACCGGCCAATAGTTGTAATTCTTCAATCAGCCCTTTAATCTCTTTCTTTAGCGAGTCCATTTTATCTCCAGTTCCCGTAAGTCTTAGTTTTACTTCTCCAAGGCTGGGGAGATAGGCTAACTTAATATTGTTGGGTAACCTCTTTTCCCAATCAGAAATTTTATCTGCTAAAAATGATTCTCCAATTCCAATCGTTCTAATCATTTGATGGTACAATGCGGGTGTTTGGAACATTGTTTTTAGCTTGGGAATAATCACCTCAAGCATCATCTTTTTCATCTCATGCGGCACACCAGGCATCGATACAAACACTTTACCATTTTTCTCAAACCACATTCCGGGGGCTGTGCCAATGGGGTTAGTAACTTTTGTGCAACAAACTGGAAGTGCTGCTTGCTGACGATTCACTTCCGTGAGCTCTCTTCCCCTGCTTTTAAAGAAGGCTGTAACTTCGGCCAGAGCTTCTTCATTAATTGCCAATTCACAGTTAAAATATTTTGCTAGGCAGGGTTTGGTAAGGTCGTCACTTGTCGGGCCTAGGCCTCCAGTAATGAGTATAATTTCAGCTCTCTGCTCTGCCTCGGCAAAGGCTGTAAGGATTTGATCTTCTCTATCTCCTATAGTGGTTCTTCTTATTACCTTATAACCAACCTTATCCAGCTCTATGCTGATCCAGTGGGAATTGGTATCCTGGGTTTGCCCATATAGTAATTCGTCTCCAATGGCTAATATTTCAACTAAGACAGGTTTCATTATCAATTTAATTCGTGAGGTACACCTTTCGGTCAAATATCAATAAAAATCTAAAAAGGACACTTTTTGTTCTGTTGAACCTCTATTTTTTACACTTTCGTTAGTAAATAACTTAAGAAGCCAAGTTTGGGTATTCTTTCTAACTTTAGCGTTCAATTTCAATTTTCGAAATGAGAAAAATTCACATAATAATTCTATCGATTATACTTGGGGCCTGTACAACAGCTCAAATTAATCAGGCGATCTCTTCAGCAGGTGGTGCTTTAGGTGGTGAAACTCCGTTAACAACAGATGATGTAGCCAATGGGTTGAAAGAAGCCCTTATTAAGGGTATCTCCAATGGATCTGATTTAGCGTCCCAAATGGATGGCTATTTTAAGAATGAGGCCATAAAAATTCTTTTTCCCCCCGATGTAAAGAAGGTGGAGGAAAAGCTCCGCCAAATTGGGTTGGGTGGCGAGGTAGATAAATTTGTAATGACCTTGAACAGAGGAGCGGAGGATGCGGCCAAGGAAGCGAAGCCAATTTTCATTTCTGCCATTAGGTCGATGACAATCGATGACGCTTGGGGTATATTGAAGGGAGATCAGGATGCGGCTACTGAGTATCTTAAGCGAACAACCTCCGCTCAGTTGAAGCAAAAATTTAGTCCGGTAATACAAAGTTCTTTAGACAAAGTAAATGCAACTAAATACTATACCGATCTTGTTAATACATACAACAAGATTCCGTTTGCGGAAGATGTTAACCCAGACTTGAACGATTATGCTACTGACAAGGCCATAGAGGGGTTATTTGTGATGGTGGCGAAAGAAGAGAAAGAAATAAGACAGGATCCGTTGGCAAGAACAACTGATTTATTAAAAAGAGTTTTTGCAGCACAATAATTTTTAAGACAACACATGAGTTTATTTAAGAAACACGAAGACACAATTACCAACGCCATTAAGGCTTTGCATGAGCGTACTTTTTTTGCAGCCTACCCTGAGCATCCATCGCCCAAAATCTATGGTGAAACTGCTGATGCTGATGGGCAGGAAAAATTCAAAGCCAGTGTTGGGAAGAAGTTTGAAGAATTAAAACAAGAAAACCCTGAAGGTTGGGCTGGACAAGAGGAGTCACCATATTTAGGGGACGGGCTTAAGATAAGCTACCCTATTTTTTCAACAGAAACATTAATCAGCAGATCCAATACAGCCTTCCATCAATGGAGAAAAATTTCGGCTGGTGAAAGAGCAGGAATTCTGGTTGAATCGCTGGAAAGAATTAAGAATCGTTTTTTTGAGATCGCATATGCCACCATGCATACTACTGGCCAGGGATATATGATGGCCTTTCAGGCATCGGGTCCACATGCTGCAGACAGGGCCATGGAGGCAATTGCTGCTGGTTATGAAGAGCTACAGCGTTTTCCTGCCAAAGCACTTTGGGATAAGCCAATGGGCAAATACAATTTACAGATTGATAAAGAGTGGAGGGCAGTACCGAAAGGCATTTCATTGGTAGTGGGTTGCTCTACTTTTCCTACTTGGAATTCAGTTACAGGAATTTACGGAAGTTTGGTTACCGGTAATTCTGTAATTGTAAAACCTCACCCAGGCGCCATTTTACCCATAGCGATTTTTGTAGCTGAAATTCAAAATGTGCTCGCTGAGAATAATCTTGATCCGAATATCTGCCAGTTGGCGGTAGACACATTTGATAAAATGATCACCAAAGACCTGGCTGAACACAAGGCAGTGAAATTAATTGACTACACTGGGAACTCAGCTTTTGGAAATTATCTGGAAGGCATTCAAGGGAAAACAGTTTTCACTGAGAAAACAGGTGTTAACTCTGTGATACTTGATTCAGTTGATGACATTGACAAAGTAGTTGCCAACCTTTCATTCTCTGTTAATCTCTACAGTGGACAAATGTGTACGGCTCCTCAGAATTTTTATATTCCAGAGGGGGGTATCAAAACCGCCAATGGCAATATTAGTTTTGATGAGTTTGCGCAAAAGTTTGTAGAGAGTATCAATAGCCTTGTAGACAATCCAAAGGCCGGCCCGTTTGTGTTAGGGGCTGTTCAAAATAAAAAAACCTGTGACAGGGTAGTGGAGGCGGAAAGTCTTCCAGGCAAGGTTTGGTTGAAGTCGCGCACCTTTGAAAACCCAATGTTCAAGAAGGCACGTGTTGCTACTCCTGTGGTAGTAGAAATTGATGGTTCCAAAAAAGAGATATTCAGTAAGGAACTTTTTGGTCCGATTGCCTTGCTGATCAAAACAAAAGATACAGACGAGTCAATAGCTTTGGCGCAAGAAATGGCCATGGAACATGGCGCTATTTCCTGTGGTGCCTACACCACCAATGGTGATGTGAGAGAAAAAATTGCTGATGAGATGGCGTTGGCGGCAACGCCAGTATCTTTCAACTTGGTAGGAGGAATTTACATGAATCAAAATGCAGCGTTCTCTGACTTCCACGTAACGGGAGGTAATCCTTCAGGTAACGCTTCGTTTACCAATCCCGAATATGTGACTAAAAGATTTACATGGGTTGGGCATCGGGAGCCGGTGAAGGTATAAGGGTTTTTCAATTAAGCTTTGGTTCAAAAAAACCAAAGCTTAATCGCCATTCCGATCACCGATACTACCAGAATTCGTTTGATCCACTTTTCACCAGCACCTACAGACCATCTGCTGGCATACCAGGCGCCTATGCTTTGGCCGATCGCCAGGGTTAGGCCTATTGTCCAAATTATTTTATCTCCTAAAGCAAAGATGAGAACGGCCGCGCCCGTGTAAAGCAAGGCCGCAAAGACTTTGATGTAATTGATTTTTACGAGGTTGAAATTATTGACATGGGTAAGCAAGGCAATGACCAAAAACCCAATGCCTGCCTGCAGGAAGCCGCCATAAATTCCCAGAAAGAAAAATAGAATGCATCCAAGAATAACCCTCGGTGTGGAGAGGTTTTCTTCGCTGCCCTTTTTGGCAGAGGAACGATTAAGGACAATAGAGATCACCACCACCACCATCACAATAGCAAGTATTCTATTGAACACGACATCTGAAATGTCTGTAGCTAACCATGCCCCAATCAGACCGCCAAGTAGAGAGACACCCGATAAGTAATAGGTATAGGGGAAGGGGAGTTGAACGCCTTTGCTGTGGAATCCGCCTACAGCAAAAATATTCTGAGCGAGAATGGCGACACGATTTGTTCCATTGGCCACAGTTCCTGGGAGTCCCATAAAAATGAGGATAGGCATGGAGATCAAAGAGCCACCACCTGCAACCGTGTTTAGGAAGCCTGTGAAGATGCCAACGATAACGTAAATGGGGTACTCAAGCCATGGCGACATTGATGTAATTTAGTTATCGTCTGTAATTACTGATTGCTTTTGTTGGGTTTTCTTCCAATGCTCTTTTGTACTGTATAAAAGTTTGTTGAGGGGATGTTTAAATTTGAAATAACCGTTGTAATCGACTCCTTCCTCACAGTAGGGGATGGAGTTATCTTCTTTCAGACATTCTCTGATGGCTTCTGAGTATACAGAGGGTCCAGTCATCTGATGCACATCATTGGGATAACGATTGGTGGCTATGTTATCCATTATTTTCTCAATAGTTCTTTTTAAGAAGGGATGACCAGCCTCATAGACCAGTGCCCATTGCACGTACATTCCCGGGTTTCGCTCCTGCGAGATGATGGCATGATCATCCCCTTTGATTAAACCTCGCAAGGCTTTTCGGGTCGTGCTATCGATGTCGAGGTACACGCCACCTTTTTTATATAAAATATTGTAACGAAAAAAATCTGCCTTGGCCGCACCAATGGTTATCTTTTTGTACGCCTTATAAATAGCGATCTCACACTCTTCCTTAATGAATTTGTCAATTCTTGCGTCATCAAAAAATTCGTATTGGAATTCGGGATTCATTCTTTTCATTCTCCAAATGAAGAACCGGGTCACCCAAGGAAGAGAGGAGGAATAATACGTCTGGTAAATGACGTGGGGTATAGCCATGTTCTATCTCACTTTTGCTTTCCTTATCATTCGAGAGAAAAAACCAGGGAAGAATCTTTTAATGTGCACCCCCAATGTTTCTTTTCCTCCGATGTAGACTTCATTCTTTTCTTTAGCGATGGCATTGGCAATTTTTTTGGCTGCCTTCTTTGCAGGCATACCGTTTTGCTGTGCATCGTCCATTTGATTTAACTGTGTGCCATCACCCGTGAGGGCCGAGACAGATATGGTCGTTTGGATGAACCCCGGTGCGATAAGGGTGACTTTAATATTGTCCTTCCACAACTCAGCGCGCAAAGAATCGAAAAAACCATGCAATGCATGCTTGGCTGCAGCATAGCCTGATCTAAAGGGGGTGCCGAACTTTCCCGTAAGACTTGAAATTACTGCAATGTGCCCACTTTTCTGTTGAATAAAATGCGGTAATAAATATTTGGTCAACGCAATGGCGCCAAAATAGTTGACTTCCATTATTCTGCGATCTACCTCCAATGAGGTTTCGGTAGCCAGACTTCTTTGACTAATCCCTCCGTTGTTAATCAACACATCCACATGGCCAAAAGCCTGAATGGCTGCTTCTACACTCAATTTCAGGGTGTCTGCGGACGCAAGATCCAAAGGAAGAATCTTGATGTTGCTTTGAGCGGAAGCGTCACAATTGCCTTTTATCTTCTCAAGCTCTTCTTTTCTTCTTGATGAGATAATAAGTCTTGCTCCTCTTTTCGATAATTCATAGGTGAGTGCTTCTCCAATACCTGAAGAGGCGCCCGTCAACCATACTACCTTGTTTTTGAAGGAGGACATTATGCTGGTTCTTTGGATTGTTTGTTATTCTCCACATAAATCCAAATGGTATAGATTCCCAGTGCTGTCCCAATTGGAAATGAAAATAATTTGAAGCATCCCAGAATGAGAGCCAGCACCATCGCCCAGGATTGTTGGTATAAAAGTCCAATTCCCGCGATGATAGCTGGAATAGAAAAAAAGATGATGATTACTGCTGGAAGGAATTGAAAAATGCTCGCTATAAAATCGAAAATGACCTCCTTTCCTGGGTCAATCTCATGTGAGGCAAAAGCAAGAATTGTTGAGATGAACATGGACAGTCCAAATACAAGGATCATCTGGAATGCTCCGGAGATAATGTATAATATGCTCAGAATACGCTTATGACTTTCCATTGATGGTGGGGGTTAGGTTATTTGGCTACTTGTGGTTTCGTTTGTAAATTACAAAATCAAATGAATAACGATGCTTTTCATCAATGGCATGAGGCTTTCGTGACACCTCTGACCATTTAGCGGGATCAATTTCAGGAAAGAAAGTGTCACCTTCAATTTCAGCGTTGATCTCAGTGAGGTACAGGTAATCTGCTCTTTCTAACGACTGTTTGTAAATCTGTGCTCCGCCAATTACAAATAATTCTTCTTCCTTGTTTTTTGAGGCTATTTCAATTCCTTGTTCAATAGAGCTTACAATGGTGCAGCCAACGGCCTCAAAGTTGCTTTGCCTTGTCACTACAATGTTGGTGCGGTTGGGAAGGGGTTTAAACTTGTCAGGTAGAGAATCATAGTTTTTTCTACCCATCAACACATGGTGTCCCGATGTAGTTTGCATGAAGTATTTCATATCATCGGGCAATCGCCATGGAAGATCGTTTTCTTTTCCTATTACACGGTTTTGCGCTAGGGCTGCAATCAATGATATCGTCATGTTAAATTTTATTTCCTCTAAAAAAATCTTTGATCTTCATTCTTTTTTTTCCTTCAGGTTGGAGCTCATCAATGCTTAACCAACCATCTTTGGTTTTGTAATGAAGATAATCTTTTTGATCCGTTAGAAAAGGACTTTCACTTTGGTGATGACTTTCTGTGGCTGACACTTTAAATATTTTATAGACCCTTCCATTTATTTTAGTCCAGGCAGATGGGTAGGGGCTCAGGCCTCGGACAAAATTTATTAACTTTTTTGAATTTTGGTTCCAGTCTATTTCGCAGGTGTCTTTGAATATCTTGGGCGCGTGCTTTATTTCTGTTGTGCTTTCCTGGGGAGTGGAGGGATAATCACCCGCTTCAATTGCTTGTACGGTTTTTAACACAAGCGCAGAGCCTTTGAGCATCAATCTTTCGTACAGAGTGCCAACATTATCATCTGCGTGAATGGGCTCTTTCTCTTGAAAGATGATACTTCCTGTATCAATCTCATGTTTCAGGAAGAAGGTGGTTACACCTGTTTCTGTTTCTCCGTTAATGATTGCCCAGTTGATTGGAGCCGCACCACGATACTGTGGAAGCAGTGAGGCATGTAAATTGAAGGTGCCCAAAGATGGCATCGACCACACTACTTCGGGTAGCATGCGGAAGGCAACAACAATCTGTAGATTGGCATTGTAATTTTTTAGCTCCTCTAGAAAATTAGGAGATTTTAGGTTGGTGGGTTGAAGTACAGAAATGTTGTTATCTACCGCGCATTGCTTCACCGGAGATGCTGTTAATTTTTGTCCACGCCCTTGTGGTCTGTCCGGAGCGGTGATTACTGCGACAACATTGAATTTATTTTCAATAAGAACTTGAAGACTGGGAACCGCAAAATCTGGTGTTCCCATAAATATGATGCTTAACTTATTCACGAATTATTGTTGAGTAAATGCAAAGGTTCTCTGCTTTTGGAGATTAGCCAAATTTATGCTTCAGTCTCTTAATATCTTGGGCATATATTTTTTGCAAATCGGGCAGGTTTCCCATCGATGGCCTCTAGCCGGGCAATACTCCCTTCCGAAGTAAATGATTTGTAAGTGCGCTTTGTTCCACTTTGATTCTGGGATCAAACGTTTCAGGTCTTTTTCAGTTTGCACCACATTTTTGCCATTGGACAATCCCCAGCGGTGAGCGAGCCGATGGATGTGCGTGTCTACTGGGAAAGCTGGTATACCGAACCATTGTGTCATTACCACTGATGCAGTCTTGTGCCCCACAGCTGGCAATTCTTCCAGGGCTTCAAATGTATTGGGTACTTCACCATCATATCTCTCAACGAGAATTTTAGACAACCCTGCAATGCCTTTTGATTTCATAGGTGATAGTCCGCATGGTTTTATGATTTCTCTGATCTCTTCTACGGAGAGTTTCATCATGTCATAGGGGTTGTCTGCTTGTTTGAATAGAAAAGGCGTGGTTTTGTTCACACGTTCATCCGTGCATTGAGCTGAAAGCAAAACTGATATCAATAAAGTATACGCATCTTTATGTTGGAGAGGAACTGCTGGGTTGGGATATAATTTATGTAGAATGGAAAGGATGTCTTTAACCTTTTCAGCTTTGGTCATGTCTATTTGATTATGCTTACTCTTTTGATGTTATCGAGGTTGGGAAAATTCGTGTTGAGGTATTTATTTCCATAGACCTGAATTGAATCTTGCCTTGGGTTATTACCGTAGCCTGAAAATAATTGGCTGGCGATTTCTTGGTGCTCAATAATTTTACCAACTACAGGAAATCCGCTTACCCCCTGAAACGTTAGTGTGTCCAACCTTGGAGAGTTATTTTCTATGTTAATAAATAGCTGGGTGCCCCTCGAATTAGGCCCTCCTCGAGCAAATGAAATTGTACTTTTTGCGTTGGGTTCAATTACTGGCTCGTCTATCAGTTTGTGTTTGCCCCAAAAAGAGTTGAGCGTAGAGTCATTGCTAATTCCAAATTGTGCAACATAATCTTTTACAACCCTAAATATGACTTCATTATCATAGAAACCACTTGTGATCAATTGATATACACGATCAACAGCTTTAGGCGACCATTGCCGATGAAACTCAGCCACGAAGTCACCCTTTGATGTTTCAAATTTGGCTTTAAAACTCGATGGGGCTTCCTTGTTTAGCAATCGGGTGTTTACACGAGAAGATGTACACGATATAAAAGTAAAGATGAGTATTCCGTGTATTATATATTTCGCTTTCATTCTATTCTATAAGCCATGTGGCGGGATGAATCAATGGTAATTTTGTAGAAGCTATTTATAAAGT
The DNA here is from genome assembly GCA_049289315.1 of Cyclobacteriaceae bacterium. Taxonomy (GTDB): domain Bacteria; phylum Bacteroidota; class Bacteroidia; order Cytophagales; family Cyclobacteriaceae; genus ELB16-189. The sequence continues at coordinate 3,105 of JBATLM010000243.1, read as the reverse complement.
AAGTACTTTTCTCTTTTCAGTTTAAAATCCTTAAGGTCTTTTTGCCAGGTGAGTTTGATTTCACTTTCAGTCATCCCTGATATAATTTGTTCTCTCAGTTTATTTGTTCCAGCTAACGTGTTAAAGTAAGGTTTGAAAAAATTATCCTTGTCTGGATACTTATTATAAAACTCTATTAGGTAGTTCAGTGAAATGGCTCGTTCTGCTTTTACCTTCCTTAAGTCAAGGCCATAACATTTCTTATTCTCCTGGGGAGGATTGTTGGACTTTCCTTGCGTGCTTACTGGAGTGAACGTAAATGGATAATCTTGCATTTCTGGATTCCCGATGATTTCAAATGGCATTTCCGTTCCTCTCCCTACGCTCACCACTGTTCCTTCAAACAAACACAATGATGGATACCAGGTGATGGCATTTTGAGTGGGTAGGTTGGGCGAAGGATGAATCGGTAATGTATAGAGCATACTATGTGAATAATTTTTCATTGGGATTACTTCCAACTCACATTGAATACCTTCGTTAAGCCATTTTTCACCTAACATCATTTTGGCCACTTCGCCTACTGTCATGCCATGAGCAATAGGAACAGGGATTACTCCAACAAATGATTTAAACGTTGGTTCTAACATGGGGCCATCAACAAAGCTGTTGGGATTTGGCCTGTCCAGTACCATCACTTTCTTGCCATTTTCTCCACAGGCTTCCATCATATTGTAAAGTGAGCTGATGAAAGTAAAAAACCGAACACCTACATCCTGAATATCAAAAATTACGATGTCTATATCTTCCAGATGCTCAGGGGTTGGCTTTTTTGCACTTCCGTAAAGTGATACAATAGGGAGTCCTGTCTTTTCATCAATGGCATCATTTACTTTTTCACCATCAGCAGCCTGCCCTCTAAAACCATGCTCTGGTGAAAAGATCTTTACCAGATTGACACCCCGACTTATCAATGTGTCTGCCAAATGCGTGTTGCCTACTCTTGAAGTATGATTGACGAGAAGTGCTACTCTTTTTCCTTGTAACTTGGTGACCAGTAAATCGAGTTGATCAGCACCCAACACTATTTTGTTCTCTGTCTGTCCGTCACATGCAGAAATGCTAATCCATAAAAAAACACACAACCCAATTATCCTTATCATTTTATAAGTAATTTGCTTGTTAGATACAGTCAAAATTAAGCCAATATTTTGAACCTTGGGTACTTCATATCGAAAAGGATAAGCAGGGAGCAGAAGGATGGATTTTCTTCCATTACGCATAAAATAGCTATTGTAAGTATCGCTATTGGATTGGGTGCTGCCATTGTTTCTTTTTTGATTATGGGTGGTTTTCAGGAAACCATCAAGAGTAAAATTTTTAGTTTTAGTTCACATATGATTGTGACTCGCTTTACCATGAATAACTCTATGGAAGAGCAGCCTTTCTTTTACAATATTGACTTGTATAAAGATTACCAAAAGTATGAGTACATCGATCATGTGCAGGAGTACAGCCATAAAGCGGGTTTGATCAAGACGGATGACGAAGTGTTGGGCGTAGTATTCAAAGGTGTAGGGAAGAGTTTTGATCTTAATGCTTTTAAGCAAAATATGGTGGAAGGGGAGTTTCTCCATTTACCTGACTCTAGCTATGCATTTGAAACGGTAATTAGCCAAACTATTGCCAATAAGATAAAGGCGAAAGTAAATGATGACATCATTGTTCATTTTTTTCAAAATCCACCTCGCTTTAGAAAATTGAAAGTGGTAGGCATTTATGAAACCAATCTTTCAGATTACTACGACAGCAAAATTATTATCGGTGACATTCGGTTGATATCCAGGCTCAACGACTGGGCTGATAGCGTGGCGGGTGGATTGGAGGTGTTTGTGAAAGACCCGAAGGACATTGATCTGGCTTACTCTACCATAGGTGAGGATATGGATTATGATTTATATATTGAAAAGGTTAGCGACAAATATGTGCAGGTGTTTGAGTGGCTAGGCTTGATAAGCAGGCAGGTGAATATTTTGTTGGTAGTTATTCTTATTGTGGTCTGTGTGAATATGATATCCGTGGTTTTAATACTGGTGATGGAGCGAACGCAGATGATTGGTTTGCTAAAGTCGATGGGGGCGAATAACGGTATGATCCGATCTGTATTTGTGTATAGTGGAATGAATTTGATTACCAAAGGATTGTTATATGGCAATGCGATTGGGTTGGGTCTGTGTTACATACAGTATCAATTTCGATTAGTTCAACTTAATCCTCATGACTACTACATGAGTTTTGTTCCTATCGGTTGGGATTGGGGTATGGTTATATTATTAAATCTTTTGGTGTTTGCGGTAGTGACTCTTGTATTGCTTGTGCCTACAGCAATTGTCTCTCGAATCAGCCCTATAAAGGCCATTCGCTTCGATTAGTTTCTCTTATAGGTTTTGAACCAACTGCCAATTGTGAGTTGCATTACTCCAAAAAAAGCTTCTTTGAAAATGCCGGCAGAGAGTTTGGACTGACCTCGTACCCTTTCTGTAAAGATGATAGGCACTTCAGTGAATTTGAATTTATACTTCCACACAAGGAATTTCATCTCGATCTGAAATCCATAACCTGTAAATTTGACTTCGTCCAGAGGAATGGTATTTAGCACCTCTTTTTTGTAGCACACAAAACCAGCAGTGGCATCACGGATAGGCATGCGTGTGACCATGCGCACATAGGCACTGGCAAAATAGGAGAGAAGCACGCGGCCTATCGGCCAGTTGACTACGTTTACACCAGTTACGTATCGAGATCCTACAGCCATGTCATTGCCTCCTTCTGAGCAAGCCAGGTAAAGATGGACAAGATCATTGGGGTCGTGAGAGAAGTCAGCATCCATTTCAAGCATATACCCGTAACCCTTGTCCAAAGCATATTTGAAGCCAGTGATATATGCGGTTCCAAGCCCTAGTTTTCCCTCGCGTTGAAGGAGGTGAAGTCGTTCGCGAGTTGAGTTAAAATTAGACTGTAAATTTTTTACGATTTCCGTGGTACCATCAGGCGAATTATCATCTACAATGAGTATGTCAAAATCTTTGGGAAGGCTAAAAACTGCATCTATGATCAGTCCTATGT
>JBATLM010000242.1:0-18237 GCA_049289315.1 Cyclobacteriaceae bacterium | reverse complement strand
AGAGAAAATGCCAGACCCCAGTGCCATCTGGACACGTGGAGATGACAAGCACTCAGAGTGGGGAGGGGAAAAGCTTGCGCTGGATGATATGAAACCCCATTATCTTAATGATTTTATCATTCATGTTTTTGAAAATCAGGGAGCTTATGCCAATTGGGAAGTGAATACCAATCCGTTTGAAGGAGGTAGTGATCACACGCCTTTTTTGAAAGCTGATATCCCAGGATTGTTGTTATGGCATTTTACGGATCAATTTTACCACACTGATAATGATCGCATTGATAAAGTATCGAAAGAATCTTTGGTGAACGTGGGGACAGCTGCACTCGTAAGTGCCTACACCCTGATCAATGCAGATGAAAAGACAGCAGAAGAGTTACTTACCATGTTAATGGCTTCGGCTACGATAAGAATGAATAAGGAATTCGAGTTAAGTAAAGCGGCTGTTGCAGAGGGAAAAGCGATTGATGAGGAAGAGGAAATATTGAATGCATGGTGTGATTGGTATCAAAAAACATTTGAAACGGTAGGGGATGTTGTTCCTGCTGCTGATACAGGCCTGTCAGATAGGGTATCTGATGCGCAATCTGAATTGGAAGCGTTGAATGATTCTTTTAAGAAGGAGTTGAGAACTACTGCATCGCAGAATTAACAATATCCTACAGCTGGCAGAATCTCAATACGAATGTTATCGTGGTAGTTATAATCAAAATGAGACTCTTCGCTTACGCTCTGAGTGACGTGAGCTACGGCTGAGACTTTTAAACTATTGAAGAATCAGGAATAAATACACAACGTCATTCAGAGGGAGGAACGACCGAAGAATCTAATATTGGGTCTAATTGGCTACTTTACTTGAGTTTCATATATGGAAAGAGGTGGAAGTGTTTATATCGTAACTAACTTCAAAAGAACCACGCTGTATACTGGCGTGACTTCGAATTTACAAGCCCGGATATCAGAACACAGAGACAAAATATATAAAACAAGTTTTACGGCCAGATATAATCTATCAATACTGGTATACCACGAAGGGTTTCACTCGATTGAAGAAGCTATAGCACGTGAAAAATATATTAAAGGAAAAAGTAGAAAGTGGAAGGACGAACTTATTACAAAGTTTAATCCATTATGGACAGACTTGTACTCAGAGGTAATGAGTTGGTGAGACTCTTCGCTAACGCTCTGAGTGACGTGAGCTTCGGGCTTAGATTCTTAACTTGTTGAAGAATCAGCAATCAGTACACAACGTCATTCAGAGGGAGGACGCAGGACGACCGTGGAATCTCATATGAACATATCTGAGTCATGATTAAAACTAAGACTCTTCGCTTACGCTCTGAGTGACGGCCCCCTCGGATTGAGTTTCTTCAATTACTAAAGATTCCTCACACAACACTTACTTGCTAACGCGCGTATGATACGCGTGCTCTTCCAATCTCAACACGAACCAAACTCGTACCAACTTTCGTTAACATTTCTCATCTTTAAAACGTCTTACATAAAACACGATTTGAAAGCAGCCGTTTACGCCCAATACGGAACACCAGATGTACTTCACATCGAAGACATCGATAAGCCCGAACCTAAAGACAATGAGGTGCTGGTGAAAGTACACGCCACGTCCATCAACTCGTGGGACTATGACCTGCTCACGGGTACCACGTTGGGGAGGATTTTTGGCGGATTCAGAAAACCCAGGCACCAAGTCTTAGGCTGCGATGTATCCGGTGTTGTAGATGCAATAGGTAGCAAAGTCACCCTATGGAAAGTTGGTGACGAAGTATTTGGCGACATCTCCGGAGGAAGTTGGGGTGGCTTTGCCGAATATGCGCGTGCAAAAGAAGATGTACTCGCCAGAAAGCCAAATGGACTCACCCACGAACAAGCTTCTGTCATACCTCAAGCCGGACTGTTGGCATTACAAGGTTTGCGCAACGTAGGAAAGATGAGGGCAGGTGACAAAGTATTGATCAATGGAGCTGGAGGTGGAGTAGGTGTGGTGGCTATACAGTTGGCCAAACTGGAAGGGGCAAAAGTAACAGCGGTAGATCATGAAGGTAAGTTCGACATGATGCAGTCATTGGGTGCCGATCATGTGATCAACTACAAGCAAGAGAGTTTTACCAAGAATGGAAAGCAATACGATCTGATCCTGGAAAACATCGCTACCCATTCTCTCTTCGATTACAAACGTTCCCTGGCACCCAACGGAATCTTTTGCATGACAGGCGGAACTCCTAAAAGTTTGTTGCAGATGCTCTTCCTGTCAAAGTTGTTATCTGTAGGTAGCCGCAAGCTGCGGTTGGTAGCGCTTCAATACAGTCCTGAAGACATGACTTACCTCGCCAACTTGATGGAAGCAGGAAAGATCTCGGCAGTGATCGACAAGTGTTATCCACTCAGCCAAACTGCCGATGCCTTTCACTACATCGCCAGCGGTGCTTTCAAAGGTAAAGTAGTGATTACAAACATTTAAGCCTTTAATTTAATACCCATTTCGGATTCAAAGACGCTTCGTCCTCAGCGTTTTAGTTAGTGTAAATTTTGATGTTCGTTGCTGAATACTTAAAACAAACTATTCTGAAACACTGAGGCGATGGCGTTGGAATGTGCGTGGCAAGTCGAAGTGTCTTTGCAATCATAGTTAAATAATCTTTAAAAAAATTCACTTCCTATCCCAGCTCGTATGCCGTAAGCTTTGCAAAGGCAGGGGTGAGGCTAAAAGAATTACTTTCACTGCCTGACCCCAAGGTTCGTGTCCTCCGCACGAACCATGTCTCCTCTGGCCGGCCTTGGGTCTTTTAAACCCAATCTGAATTATTACCTTCCTTTGATTGTTGCCAATGCAGAGCAATTCACTTTAGAACATTTTGAAATTACATGCCCACAAATAAAAAGATTCCCTACTCTATACTGGAGTTGGACACCGTACCTGCAGGAGCTTCACACCTTCAGGTTTTCAAAAACAGTCTTGATCTCGCGCAGAAAGCAGAAACCTGGGGCTATACGCGTTTCTGGTTGGCCGAACACCACAACATGATCAGCATCGCAAGTACTGCCACAGCTGTACTCATTGGTCACATTGCGGGAGGCACGAAAAAAATCAGGGTAGGTTCCGGAGGTATAATGTTACCCAACCATTCACCGCTATTGGTTGCTGAACAATTCGGTACACTCGGTTCTTTGTTCCCTGGTAGGATAGACCTTGGCTTGGGTAGGGCACCCGGTACGGATCAATTAACAGCGCAGGCCATACGGCCGGATCGCATGAACTCCGTTTATCAATTTCCTCAGGAGGTTGCCCAGATACAGCAATATTTTTCGACCAAAAACAATGACGCAAAAGTAAGAGCAACAGTAGCCGAGGGAGTAGAAGTGCCGCTCTATATATTAGGGTCAAGTACCGATAGCGCACATGTAGCTGCAAAACTTGGACTTCCTTATGCATTTGCCAGTCACTTCGCACCAGATCAATTGTTTGATGCTTTGCAAATCTATTATACCAACTTCCAGCCTTCGCAATATTTGGAAACTCCGTATACCATTGCCTGCATCAACGTGATTGTAGCGGATACAGGATATGAAGCAGAGAAAATTTCTACTTCGTTAGTAAGGATGATGTTGGGCGTACTCACCAACAAAAGGGATTACATACAACCTCCTGATGAGCCCAATGAGGAGATGCGGGAGTTGATTCAAAACCCTGCCTTCCAGCGCATGTTCAAGTACGCATTCATTGGTGATAAGGAAATTGTGAAAGACAAAACGCAAAAGTTTCTAAAAGAAACCGGTGTGAATGAACTGATGGTGGCTTCTCATACGTATCACCATGCAGACAGATTGAGGTCCTATGAACTCTTCGCAGAGGTGATGGAAGAGTTGAGTTACGAGTATCAATCGTAACATAGTTTTATTTCTTTCTTCCAAGGCATAGGGTAAGGGTGAGGGATTTCATCACTTTTCGCCCATGCCATATTACCAGAATTACTTATCTTTATCGAAGACATTCCACCAATTTAACTTCCAATGAAAGAAATCAAAAAAGAAGACATCAATCAAGAAGTATTCAATCTGTACGATAAGTATGCTCACAACAAGCTGGACAGGCGATCTTTCATCGAATCATTGAAAGCACACGCTGTTGGAGGGGTAACAGTAGCTGGGTTGTTGGCTTTTCTATTGCCAAAATATGCCACTGCACAGCAGACTAAGCAGAACGATCCCAGATTGAATTCTGAATACGTGGAATACGACTCTCCCAAAGGAGCAGGAAAGATGCGTGGTCTGCTTACACGACCTGCCGACAACAAGAAAAAATTAGGAGGAATCATTGTAGTACATGAAAATAGGGGACTCAATCCACACATTGAAGATGTTGCGAGAAGAGCAGCACTCGAAGGGTTTATAGCCTTTGCTCCGGATGCATTGTTTCCATTGGGAGGATATCCCGGAAATGATGATGACGGCAGGGAAATGCAGCGTAAGAGGGACAGAGATGAAATGTTGGAAGACTTTATTGCTGCTTACGGCTTTCTGAAAGCACATAAAGAATGTTCTGGAAAGGTAGGAGTAGTTGGGTTTTGCTATGGAGGTTCTGTTTCCAATGCCTTAGCTGTACGTGTACCTGATCTGAAGGCAGCTGTTCCTTATTATGGTGGCCAACCAGATGTGGCAGATGTTCCTAAGATCAAAGCGCCACTACTTATTCAATATGCCGGATTGGATACCAGGGTGAATGAAGGATGGCCTGCCTATGAAGAAGCTTTAAAGGCTAACAAAAAGGAGTATACTGCTTATATCTATCCTGATGTTAATCATGGATTCAATAATGACACTACTCCACGTTATGATAAGCCAGCAGCAGATTTGGCATGGGGCCGTACTATCGATTTCTTTAAGAAGAAGTTGAAGTAGTTATCTCTTCTCTAATTTTTCAAGCTGATGTAATGTCGCAAACTGTTGTTTGTAGGTATTTGCCTTATTAATAATTTGTTGGGCTAGTGCTAATGCGTCTTTATTGAATTGACTGGTAATCTCATTGGTAGTTTTTTCCTCGGATGGATCATCAAGTAAAGTTGAGATACTCATTTTTATTAAATTATTTCCATTAAAGTAATACCGGTATTCTTTATTGTTGTATGAATCCCTCTTGTAATAAAATAACAGGCGTTGAGTTTGTGGATCATATAGGTATTCACTCTCTACTATTGATTCAGCTACATTGTACTTAACAGAAACCAACCTTATTTTCTTTATTCCATCGTTGCTCCAAGGATGGGTTGACTCATCTTCGCTCAGTAACTCGTGCCCAAAGAAATTGATTGTTGTATGGCTAGGACCAAGCGCAGGTATAATTCTCTCATAATTAACTTTCGTTACCTCATCAACATTTTCTAAATCTATTTTTGTCTGGTTATACACCTTGCGGATGTAGGCAATGTCAATTTGTGAGTACCCTAGTGTACTTAATAGTATGAACGGTATAGTTAGGAAATGATTTCTCATATCGTTAATGGCAGAAAGACAGGTGATGAAAATGTGATTTTTATTAAGTGTGAAATTACAAACTGTCGTGAGTTAATCCACTGGAGCGGGAATATTTGCCAATGAATTCAATGTTCATCTCGTTTTGATGTTACAAAAATTAGGCCTAATTTATTCACCCAACTCAATAATAGAAATGGCACAAAAGGGTATCTCTCGAAAAAAGCGAAGAACAAAAAAACTGTCGTGGGATTATTTTGATCACAAGGGAAAATCGATCTCCAGTAAAAAAGTTATCGAGCGTTGTAATAAACTGGTACTTCCTCCTGCCTGGAAAGAAGTATGGATTTCGATAGACGCAAAGGCAAGTTTGCAAGCAACGGGTAAGGATGCTAAGGGCAGGTTGCAATACAGATACCATGAAGATTGGACAAGGGCACGGGCTGCAGAGAAGTTTGATGGTATGACTCGTTTTGCACGAACACTTCCTACCATAAGAAAAAAAGTAGAGCGTGACCTTAAGCTGGAAGGAATGCCCAAAGAGAAAGTGGTGGCACTGATAGTAAAACTTATTGACCTGTATCACTTCAGGGTGGGAAACGATGAATACGCCAGAATGAATAATTCCTATGGGTTAACCACTTTAAAGGAGGGACATCTTACTTTAGATAGCTCCCGGTCGGCAGAAGGGGAGTTAGATGCCGTATTTGAATTTGTAGGAAAATCAGGGAAGCTTTGGAAGCGCAGGATATGGGAAGATGATCTGGCTATTCTGATCAGTAAGTCAGGTGCTGTAGGAGGAAGGAAGAAAAGTCAGGATTTGTTCAGGTATGAAGATAAGTTTGGAAATGATTTTGATATTAAGTCCAATCACATCAACGAGTACCTGGATGAGATTACGGCTGATCATGAGAAAGTAACAGCCAAAGATTTTCGCACGTGGGCTGCCACCTGGAAAGCAGCTTCAAGGTTATCCAAACAATTGGATCCGGATACGGCTACAGCTAGAAAGAAAGTTTCGAATGAAGTGATCAAGACTGTAGCCTTTGATTTGGGAAATACTCCAACCGTTTGCCGTTCCTCTTATATTCATCCTACCATACTATCCGATTGGTCTGATGGTAACTTCAGAAGCAAATGGAGCAAAGCCAGCCGCGGCAGAAAAATGGGTGGCCTTTCGAAAGAAGAAACAGTTACGTTGATGTATTTGAAGTAGAGTAAAAAGCACCGGCTTTCATTACGTATCTTGCTGCTCAATGACCATCATCCTTTTTGTCTTACTTTTTTTACTTGGCGTAGCTACTGGTTTCTATTCCGGACTCTTAGGGACAGGAGGAAATATTATTCTTATTCCAGCCCTTGACTTGTTGTTTGTTTACTATGGCATTAGCGGTACGGAATCTGTCAAACTCATAATTGCCAACTCTCTTTTTGTAACCGTCTTCTTGGGTGCTGTGATCACCCTCAAGCAACATCGCATTGGTAACTTTCACTTAAGAGAGATACTTAGTATTGGGATCCCAGGTATGATAAGTGCTTATGCCATGTCGGAGTGGATCAATTCTTCTAACTGGTTTGATAAATTCTATTTCGATATCATCTTCCTTACACTACTTATACTTTTGGCGGTGCGACTTCTATTCTTTAAAACCATTGAAAGAAAATGGGAGGAGAATGAGAAAAGTGATTTCAACTATGGGGCATTTATGGGTGTAGGTTTACTAACGGGCTGTGTTACTTCATTATCGGGCCTGGGAGGGGGAATAGTTCTGATTCCTTTTTTGACAGACATCATGAAAGAGCCAGTAAAGAAAGCAAGTTCTGTCTCCATAGGAGTAATCATGCTGCTGGCCATTTCGGTTACAGCTAGTTATCTCTTTGTTAATGATGGGCAGCAAGTAGAAGCAAAACTTCCCATGCAGATTGGGTACATATCGATATTGACCATTGCTCCTATATTGGCAGGGATATTAATGGCTTCGTCCTACGGTGTGAAGGTGGCACACAAAACCTCCCCATTAAAACTTCGGATTATTTTCGGAATCATAGTTACATTACTATGCATAAAAGTGGCGTGGAGTTTATTTATTCAATAGTCATTGCGCTTAACATTTTTATTAATTTATTGTTGAACAGTAAAACCTTGTTATGAGCAACAATTTTCTTACAGCGGAGTGGCGAAAATTGACGATGGCGAATTATGCAGTTGATCCTCAATTACTGTCACCCTATTTGCCATACAAAACGGAACTAGATTTATGGAAGGGCACATGCTATGTGAGCCTCGTTGGGTTTATGTTTTTGAATACCAGACTGAAGGGCATCAAAATACCGTTTCATACTCATTTTGAAGAAGTCAACTTAAGGTTTTATGTTCGCTTTAAGGATAAAGACCAATGGAAACGTGGAGTAGTATTTATTAAAGAGATCGTTCCCCGGCCAGCGCTTACGTGGGTGGCCAATACTATTTATAAGGAGAACTATGAAACGATGCCTATGGAACACAATTGGGAGATAGCGGAAGACACCCTTGAAGTGGAGTACCGATGGAAAAAGAAGAGATGGAATTCGTTCCGTATTCAAACATCATCAAAACCAGAACCTATTGTTGTTGGAAGCGAGGAAGAATTCATCACTGAACACTATTGGGGATATGCCCGTATTAACAGTCAAAGAACTACAGAATACGAGGTTGTTCATCCGAGATGGGAGGTTTACCCCACTATTGACTATAAAACAGATGTCGATTTTGAAGGTACTTACGGATCAGCATTTAAGTTTTTAAACCACTTGCAACCGACATCTGTTTTTCTGGCTGAAGGTTCTGAAATAGCCGTGAAGAAGGGGGCTGAGGTATAAAGTTTATTTTGTCATCTGGCTATCCGACAGGAATTTTGTTGGTAGCTTGCAAGGGTATTTGTCTAACAAGTTGGATATGGAACAATCATACATTTGGTGGGTAGGGTTTAATGTCTTCGTGCTGCTCATGCTTGCACTGGACCTTGGCGTATTTCATCGCAAGTCAAAAGAGATTTCTGTTAAAGAAGCCTTTTTATGGACAGGCTTTTGGGTGCTCTTGGCCTTTGCGTTTAATGTCGTTGTCTATTATACGCAAGGCACTGAAAAGGCTTTTGAGTTCTTCACCGGTTATCTCATTGAAAAATCGCTCAGCGTTGATAACATCTTCGTTATCATTCTGATCTTCTCCTATTTCCAGGTGCCTGCGGCACACCAGCATAAGGTTTTATTTTGGGGAATTTTGGGTGCACTGGTAATGAGAGGGGCATTTATCTTTGCTGGCGTTGAGCTTATTGCAAGGTTCCACTGGCTCATCTACATTTTCGGAGGCTTCCTGGTGTACACTGGTATCAAGATTCTAACAAGCGGGGATATTAAAATAGACCCGGAAAAAAACCCTGTAATAAGGCTGGCAAGGAAATTCTTCTCGGTGACGGACCAATATGAAGGTGACAAGTTTTTTGTGAAAAGGGAAGGTAAGAAGTGGGCGACACCGTTATTCCTAGTGTTGGTATTAATTGAATCTACAGATTTAATCTTTGCTGTGGATTCCATACCGGCTATTCTGGCAGTATCAGATGATACCTTTATCGTCTATACCTCCAACGTGTTTGCCATTCTTGGTTTGCGGTCTTTGTACTTTGCGTTGGCTGGAATAGAAAAGTATTTCCAATATTTAAAATATGGAGTGTCTGCCATACTGGTATTTGTGGGTATAAAAATGGCCATCATTGACTTTTACAAAATACCTATTGAGATATCACTGGCATTCATTTTTATCGCGTTGTCGTTGGCCACTTTGGCTTCAATGATTTTTGTGAGTCACGAAGAGAAAAAGAATCATTTATAAGAACATTAGAAATATCATGACCGAGCCAACATCAGGGAAACAAGAGGATAAAAAATCGAAAGAAGCTGAACCATGGATGATTTTTGCGGTAGCCATTGTAATGATAGGGGTTGGCATTGGATTTGGTTACTATAAGTTTAACAATGTCGTTCAAGCCAGTTACTTGAAGGACAACGGAGTTGCAGTAAAGGGCATTGTGATTGAGGAATCAGAGAGTAGAAAATCGGGTGACCGAACCCATTATTTTGATTTGGAATATCAATTGGAAGGGGTATCCTATAATCACCAAATTTCATCTAAGTTCAATTTGTATGATGTAGGAGAAGAAGTGGAGTTGTTGGTTGATCCTGAACATCCTGATGTAGCCATGGGTGAAGAGGAAATGAATCAAGGCAGCTTTGGTTGGGCTTTTATCATTATGGGCCTCGGTGGTTTTATTTTTTGGATGGGGCTAAAGAAAGTGAAAGAGAGAAAATTAATCGTCTCTCAAAAAAAATAGCCTTTAGATAGTGAGAAGCTTTTCAAGCTCTTTCTTTTGTTTGGATGCGGCTTCATAACCGATTTTATAAATCTCATCAATACGGCTTACGCTGAAGGTATCATACTGACTAAGTTCTTTAGGAGAAATAAGCACATCAAAACGATCAAATTTTTGAATGCATGAGGCTCCTACACTAAGTTGATAAGACCTTTCTAAAACCGACAAAGAAGAAGTGAAATCATCTTTCTTTAAGTCCTTAATAGGATTGACATAGACACCTATAATTTTATCACAAATACCCTCCAAGGGTTCAACGGGAAAGTTATTCATGATACCTCCGTCTGCGTAAAGCACATCGTCTATGGTAACAGGGGAGAAGACCATAGGAAAAGCAGAGGAGGCCAAAATAGTTCTTACTAACGGGCCGGAATGAAAGACTTTGCTTTTGGCATGTTCCAGATCAGTCGCTATGATGTATAACTCCTTTTTAAGAGACTCAAAAGAATCATCCTCCAGGTATTTGTTGAACACTTGTATTAATTTCCCTGTGTCGATGATACCCGGTTTAAAAATGGCATAATTGGAGATCTTAAAAATGGAAGTCTTCTTAAAAAAATCAAGGATGTCTTTGGCGGGGTGTCCTGCAGCATACAAAGCACCAACAATAGAACCAGCGCTCACACCAGCTACATGAGTGATATTAATTCCTAACTCTTCCAATACTTGTAAGGTGCCAATGTGGGCTACCCCTCTTACACCACCACCCGATAGTACCAGCCCTATTTTATCATTCATGATCGACACCTGGTTAATTCAGTTCTAAATATATAAAGTTATCTGTTGGTATATTCTGTTATCTTTAGTAGCACAATTATTTATTTTCCGAGCATGAGAGACCCTGAGGAATACTTTCACTATCGAAGGGAAGGTGAACACCACGTGTACGAATGGTTTGACAGCACGAGAGTCATAATCATTGGTTTACTTTCTTTTGCCTTAGCGGCTACCTTTTTTGTAAAGACGTTTATTGACAAAACCATGTACATACATGTTTATGTAATTTTTTGCATTGCAGCCATTACAGTAGTCATCTTTTTTTGGATTTATGACAGGTTTAGAATTACCATCAATAAGGAAGAAATTTTTGTAGCCCGTGGACTGTTGGTATATTTTGGCAGCGCTAAGGGCATTCAGTATTTAAGGAAAGATATCTCCACTTTTTATAAAGTAAGCCCATGGGATTACTCTGACAACCACTTTGTGTTTGATACAACTATTATTTACGCATTCCTCAACAACCGTAAAAGAATTAGGATAACCAATCAGTTGGCAGAGGAATATGGCAAGTACATGGTTGAAGAAATAAAAATTTTTATGCCCTTTGGGGACAGACCGGAAAGACTTCCTTTTACTCTTGCACCTAAATTACTGCTTACGCTTGCAGTTATGGTATTTGCGGGGTCGGTTACACCCAGACTGATGGAAGTGGGAGAGTCTGCGATGGAAGAACAATCGAACGCCATGCGATTTGTTCTTGGACTTTTAGGGATGGGCATTATTTTTTTTGCTATGACAATAACTGACGATATCTTTAATAATGGCGAGCTAACCACGGCTCATAAAGTGTTCTTGTTCGTTACTGGTCTATCCATAACATCTGCCATTCTGTACTACATGTATTTGGTGTAGTTGTATAGTGATTTGCATACAATAACAAGTAATTAGTGATTCGCAACATTAGAAGGACATATCCGTACAAGTCGTTATCTTGTTGAGTATAATTTCCAAGAAAATAAATGTGCGATGACATTGGAAGATTTAGGTTATAGGGAGGAGTTGAATAATTATCGAATAGCAGAACAACTGGATGCATTTGCTGTGGCCAGAGTAATTGCAGCGCATAAGGACAGGTATGCCGTGCGAAATGAAGAAAGAGAGTACGATGCGGAACTGATTGGCAATTTGAGGTTTACCGCTGAAACCAGAGCAGACTTTCCTGCTGTGGGCGACTGGGTGGCTATTTCAGCCTACGATAAGGACAAAGCATTGATTCATGCCATCTATCCCAGGCACTCTATGATTACGCGCCAGGCGGTGGGGCGCTCCACGGAGGTTCAGATCATTGCCACTAATATTGATTTCGGACTGGTTGTTCAGGCTGTGGATCGTGATTTTAATCTCAACAGATTAGAGCGGTATTTAACCATTTGCCACTCTGCCAAAGTAGTACCAATCATATTACTAAGTAAAATTGATCTAGTGGATGACGCTTCGTTGCAATCTATGATCACTCAAATTAAGGACAGGGTAGGAGAAGAAGTGCAGGTGATCTGCGTCAGTAATCAAAAGGAAAACGGATATAACACATTGAGCGATCATATTGAAAAAGGTAAAACTTATTGCTTACTAGGTTCCTCTGGTGTAGGTAAATCCACTTTATTGAATCACTTGTCTGGGAAAGAGCAAATGGAAACAGGCGCCATCAGCACCAGTGTGAATAAAGGAAAACACACCACTAGTCATCGTGAGTTGGTGGTACTGGACAATGGAGGTATACTTATAGACAACCCTGGCATGAGGGAAGTCGGCATTGCCGATACTTCAGGTGGTTTGGAAATGACATTTGACGAGATCACTCAACTTGCAGAAGAGTGCAGGTTCAAAGATTGCACTCATATCAATGAATTGGGTTGTGCGGTGCTTGCGGCAGTGGATAACGGAGAACTGGATAAATCAATTTTTAATAATTACCATAAGATGTTGCGTGAGAAGATGCACTTTGAATCGAGTGTGGAAGAAAAGAGAAAGAAGGACAAGAACTTTGGCCGTATGATCAAAGAAGTAAAGAATGCCAGAAAAAAGAATAAGTATTGATGAAATTACCGACTATTCATAAATCTACCTTTGATTTTTTAAAACATCTCGCCAAAAATAACAACAGAGAATGGTTCAATACGAACAAGCACCAATACCTAGCGGCCAAAGAAAATGTAGAGCTATTTGTAGAAGGGTTACAGGCAAAAATGCTGGCGCATGACCCAATTGAAATACGCACCGGTAAGAGAAGTATTTATCGCATCTATAATGATGTTCGCTTTTCGAGTGACAAAACACCCTACAACCCCAGGTTCGCAGGCTATATCAGGCGGGTGAAACCCATGAACAGGGGAGGTTATTATTTTTGGATCAAGCCGGGAGGATCAAGGTTGGCTTGTGGATTTGGGCATCCCAATGCCGAAGACCTGCTAAGGTTACGACAGGACATCGATTACAATCATGAGGATTGGGAGAAGATTATTAAGTCAAAAGCTATAAAAAATACCTTTGGTGAAATGCGAGGTGAGCAGGTAAAAACAGCACCAAGAGGTTTTCCAAAAGAACACGAAGCCATTGGACTACTCCGCTACAAGCAATATTGGTTTGAATGTGCTTTTACGAATGAGGAAGTATTGGCCAATGACTTTGTAAATCAGGTAGACAAAAAGTATAAAGCCATTCGCCCCTTCTTTGATTATACAAGCATGGTGCTTACCACAGATTTGAATGGAGAGTCGATAGTCAATTGATAAGGAAAAAGTTATTTAAGTAAGTATTCTTATCTTTGAATAGGCTAATCAAATGTGATAGCATAAACCATAACTTAAAAGCCATAAGTCATGAAGAAAATTATTGTCACCTATCTGGCCATTTCATTTCTACTTGTCACATGCATAAATAGTAACGAAAATCAGTATGCTGCCGTTTGGACTGAGGATGATAAAGCGTATTTGATAGCTCATCTCGAAGAGAGTTTTAATAGTGTAATGGACTTAATTCAGGACGTAGACGAACAACAATGGAATTGGCAGCCTGACTCCAATGTATGGTCAGTAGCCTTAGTGGTGGAACACCTGATTGTTCATGATGAGTTGTTTTATCGTGAAGTAAATGTGCTGACTGCTTTACCTGAAATGACAGCATTGGGTGTGGATCAGTTTAGCGATGACGAATCCATTTTGAGTTACCGAGAAATAACACCGCAAAATACAGGCAATGCACCTTCTTATCTGGCTCCCCTGGGCAGGTGGTGCTCAAAAGAGGATGCCCTTCGCGGCTATAGCCGAATAAGAAAAGCATTAATCAATTTTGTAGCCAACAACGATAATAACCTGCGCAACTACTATACCAAAAGTGGGAGAGGACCAACAGCCTATCGAGACCTTCATCAACTACTGCTCATTAGTGTGGCACACACGGAGAGGCACCTTAAGCAAATTAAGAGCATAATGGATCGGACTGAGTCCTAACTCACAAATATCACCGACCCAAAAAATCACCTAACTTCGGTAGTATGAAAAACAATCACATTGATTACGTAGAGTTCAAGGCCAAAGACCTCGAAGCCATTAAAGACTTCTACACAAAGTCGTTCAATTGGTCTTTTACAGATTATGGCCCCACCTATACTTCATTTTCAGAAAGTGGTCTGCAAGGAGGATTTGAGAAGAGTGATGACAAAATTGTCAATGGCGCATTGGTGGTTTTGCATCACAAGAACCTTGAAGCAATAAAGGATAAAATCATTGAGGCAGGTGGAAGCATAACCAAAGATATCTTTTCCTTTCCCGGAGGGCATCGGTTTCATTTTGTTGACCCTGCAGGAAATGAATTGGCAGTATGGTCGGAGCGATAGATAAAGCATGCCTACCCAGGATATAAAACGAGCCAGGATCATTGCAGTCATTTTAGGTACGGCTGTTACTGTTACTTTATGTTCCCTCATCTATGCTCAATTCCAAGTAAAACAAGCAGAGCATCTGGAGCGGAAGATTGATTCATTAAAAATAGAATTAGAATCAATCAGATCTTTACACAAATCCATTGATTGATATTAGCCTTCGGTCGGTGTTATCACCGATCCTCACATGGGTTGTGTCCGTGCTTAATGGTTCACTAAAAGTGATAGCAGGATAAATTAGTTTGCTTATCTTGGGAGATTAGGAGCAGTGCTATTATAAGTTTTTATAGCAAACCGCATGGTAGTAAAAAAATACTTCAATAATCTTATTGAGATGCCTTCTCTTTACCTGTTTGTGCTTGCTTGCTACAAGCGACAGAAACAGTTTATGAAAGAGACTATCCTCTTGGACTTAGAGGATATTAAAAAGAACAACGATCAAAGTTTAACCGAAAAAGACTTTGAAAAAATTACCTTTTATTACGGATTGGCAGTGCCAATAATAGGGGAAATATTTTGCTTATTGAGGGGGACAAAAATTACTCATTCCGAAAGGAAAACGCTTACGTATTTGGGTGGATTAACAGGTTTATTCGATGATTTTTTCGATGAATCAGAAACGCCAGAGACTCATATTAAAGAATTAATAAATGATCCAAACATTGAAATAGCTAGAAATTCTCACGAAAGATTATTTATTCAATTCTACCTTAAATCACTTGAGCAAAATCATTCCATATCAATAAAGAAATACTTTAACGCAGGTTTTGACGCTCAAGTACAGAGTAAGAAACAAACTGACCCTAATCTGTCTACTGAAGAAATCCTTAGAATAACCCAACAAAAGGGAGGAGTCTTCATCCTTTTGTATCGTGCTGCATTAGAGGGTAATATCCCTGATTTCGAGAAAGATCTACTCTTCAAGATTGGTCTCCTGGGGCAATTAGAAAATGACATTTTCGATATCTATAAGGATCACCAGACAGGTATTTACACGTTGGCTACTACAACAAAATCAATCATTGCCCTTCGTTCCCGGTATCAATCAATAATGAATGATATTTTTGTGTCAATTTATAAAACGAGTTTTCCGGAATCGAATAAAAAGAAATTCGCTAGATTGTTTTCCGTAATAGCTTCCAGAGGATTGGTGTGTTTAGATCAGTTGATAAAATTAGAAGATGAGGAATTATTTGAAATTTCCAAGTACACCAAAAAGCAGCTAATATGTAATATGGGGAAATTAAAAAATACTTTTAAATGGATAAACTATTACCTGAACTGGAATATTGGGACTAAATATTGACCTGACAATTAAATTTAGCCACAGATTATAATCAACATTTTCTTACCTGTTCAAATGAATACTAAAATCGTAATGACAATAAGCTCTCTGATATTAGGAGCCTCTGGAATCATTCTAACTTTCGCTCCGGATGTTATGCTGAATAATTTGGGAGTAGATCCAAACCGGATATCTCTTCTTTTAATACAAATAATCGGTGGCCTTTATTTTGGATACGCCATGTTGAATTGGATGACCAAGGGAAGCCTTATAGGAGGAATTTATAGTCGCCCCATCGTTATTGCCAATTTGACGCATTTTCTTATTGTTGGACTTGCTATGATCAAAGTGTTAATGGCTAGTTCAAGTCTACCATTGGTAATATGGTTAGCGGGTATTATCTACATGGCTTTGTCACTTCTGTATGCAATAATACTATTTACACACCCTGTTACCTTAAAGGATAAACATACGGTGGACCAATAACTACAAACATAATTCATGAGCTATGTGAGAAACCATTATTACCATATCATCTATTTCTTAGACTTATACGGCCTCAACTCATTCCACTTGTCAATAAACTTCACAGCCGCATCTGTTGATCGTTTTGTTCCTGAAGCACCACGTTCTACTGTTGATTCTTTTGGATCACGAGTTCCCCAAACGCCTGTAGATGACATATCTGCTGAGGAAGTTTTTTTACCCGTCTCTTCTGCTTTCAATCCTTCCGCCAAGAATACCAGCTTGGCAGTAGGGTCTTCAGCTATTACTTGTGGCAGCATTTTTTCCATGTGGGCAGGTAGCGTCAATGTAGCGGGTACGGCCTTCTCCAATTGTACCAAAGAAGGAATGAGGTAAAGGGAAGAAGAAGTTTCCGGTGTACCTCCATGTCGGTCGAAGTGGGTAGCTGCTGGTCCTGTGGAGCGCTCCATAAACGGACTCACTGCCTGGTCAAAGTTAACGGCTATTCCAGCGGTAGTTTGGTTGACCTTGTCCACCAGCAAAGTGCTAAGAGCCGTGTTGCCACCGTGCGCATTCATGATAATGAATCGTTTAAAACCATGGTGAATCAAACTTTCAATGGCTTCCATGTGCACTTGAAGGATCGTCTCAGGTTTCAGCGCAATGGTGCCGGCAAAGCCCATGTGGTAAGGAGACTGACCTGCCATAAGAATAGGGGCAACAAGGATGTCTCTTTCCTGTGCAATCAGTTTACAGCGTTCCACACCATTGAGAAAATCTGTTCCTATAGGAAGGTGGTAACCATGTTGTTCCAATGCGCCAATTGGAATGATTACCATATCCGATCGGGTCAATAGGTCTTTGACCTCAGGAACGGTCATGTGCGGCAGGTAATTCTTCACCTTTTTTTCAGTCCACAGAGGATTGGTTTGGGAGGTTGCTATGAGGCTAACTGCACAGGCGAGGATGATCAGTGAATGTGTTTTTTTCATGGGGATGTAGGGTATAAGTTCAGTTGGGTACTTGTTCTTCAAAGTAGAGTAGGGCTTCTGGAATATCTTCATGGTTGAGTTGAAGATTGGCGCGTAAGTAGTTGAACCACTGCACTTTTTGATTATTTATGTGAATTATTAATATAATGCCATTGTGCTCTTCTATGATATATTCTTCCTTGTAATTAGGCCTTATTCCATAGGTAGTCTCCAGAAACTGAAGGTCTTTTCCTACTAGATCAAGGTCTTTCAAATCAGGATCAGGTAATCTCGATTTTATGCCTGTCAGGTCTTCCACAACATCCTCATAAGTACCCACCTTATGGCCATGAATATAGGTTTTAATAACCAGTCCATTAAATAACTGCTCAGGCGGGTATTTAGATCTCAATTGCTGAAACCAGAAATAGCTAAAGTAGGTACCCACGGTATCGGGCTGATAGAACCAGGGTGCTTTGCTAATGAAAGAGCTGTTAGCCCCTCGCTTTTTGATTTTGTATTCCTTTAGATCCAGTGGGTGGTTGAGCAAACGGATTAAAGGACTTTCTTTTTCAGGGAGAGCTGCAATAGTGTCTGTTAAAGTAATTACTGAATCTGCAGCACTTTCACTTTGTGCTTGAGGCTTGCTGCAGGAATGCAATAGCGCAATGATAGCCATACAGACGAGCAACAAAGTGGAGTCACATTTCATATCCTGAAAATAAAGAAATCAATTGTGGGATGGCTAATGCTGAACCTGTTTTTAGCCTTAGGGACAAACCTAAATCCACAGACATAGAACAAGGTTTACCCGTCTTAAAATCTTGTTATATTTAGGCTCATACAAACCTCTTTAATCAACTTTATGAAGCAGCTCATCATCCTGGCGTTAATCCTGTCACAAGGTCTCTTTGGTTTTTCCCAAAGCCTCGACAGCGTGTTCAAAAATGTGAAGTACAGAAG
>JBATLM010000241.1:0-2039 GCA_049289315.1 Cyclobacteriaceae bacterium | reverse complement strand
ATTTGACACTTGGTGAGGCAGCAACAAATCCAGAATACCAAAAAAAAGAAAAACTTGTAAACCTAGAAATATTTTTTGATGAATTTAGAGAGCAAGAGTTATCAAAACCTAATGCGTTAAACAGCCTCAAACAGTTAAAGGAATCATTCAATATAAAGACACCTAATCCAGCAGATATAAAATACGATGAAAAAATTTATATAAAATCTAGATTGGAAGACTTACATCAGGAAATTATTGAAATGGGACATCATAATCCAATTAAGATGAATATCACGGCTAAAGAATTTACAAAATTAGAACTAGATTTTAATTTCGTTGACAAAAGTACATACATAGATTACTCATCTAGGGCTAAAATGATCTATAATTTAATGAAAGATAAAAACCATCAAGTTTTTAATTTTATTTCAATCCAAATTGAAGTAAAAATGGAAACCATACACGATTACATAAGGGATAGTTCATTAAAGTGTGTCTGAGTTAAAAAATATTTCATCGAACAGCCAGGATAGAGTTCGGATGCATCAACTTGTAAACGCCAATCATTCTTTGTGTAGAATCTGTCAAGGCTGGCGACGCAGGAGCCATTCATTTTAGCCTTTACTGATTCGAAACAAAGGATACCTTTGTTTATAAGTTGAGGCATCATGTTCTGTTCATTTTCCTTCATGCGCCCGGCTTATTTGATATGTTTATTGACTAATTCTGGATACAAATACATGATATCTCTTTGAATAGATTTCCAGTTAATGGCTGTTCTTCTCCAAGACTTTTCGTTGTACATCAGTGATAGGTAAATCTGTTTGAGTAAGGCTGTTTCTGAAACCCAAGCTGCTTTGCCTTTCACTATTTTTCTAATAATTCTGTGTAGTGCCTCTACTGGATTTGTGGTGTATATCATTCTACGAATGTGTATTCCAAAGTTCATAAATGCCATTAACTCCTCCCAAGCTTGCTCCCATTGTTCTACCACATATCCATATGATTTACCCCACTCTTGTTTAAATAACTCAAAGGCGGATAATGCCGCTTGCCCAGTTGGAGCACTATATATTTTTCTTAGCGCAGAGGACACTTTTTTTACGTCTTTATCGTCCACATATTTCAATGAACTTCTTACTTGGTGAACTATACATTTCTGTACGATAGCTCTTGGATACTCCTCTTGTATTGTCTGAGAAAACCCTTTCAGGTTATCCGTACAAATTACAAGAATATCTTCAACTCCCCGCTTTTTAATGTCTTGTAAAACAACTCCCCAATTGTGCGCTCCCTCACTCTGATTAATGTACAAGCCCAGCAAATCCCTGTTCCCTGCCCAGTCTACAGAATATACTGTATAAAAAGCTCTTGTACTATAAACTCCTTCATATCTAACCTTAAAATGGATGGCATCTAGATATACTATTGGATAAAATGATTGCAATGGCCTAGTTCTCCATGTTTCAATCTCAGGTAATACGTTGTCCGTTATTTGAGATATCTTTCCAGCAGATATTTCTATCCCATAAATCTTCTGAATAAGCCTACGGACATCTTCAACTGAGTTACCTTGTGCATATAAGGCTATGATTTGATCGTCCATTCCGCTGTGGAGTTCCTTCTCCCGTTTACCAATTAACTCAGGCTCAAATGTTGAGTTACGATCTCTGGGTGTGTGCACTTCAATCGGTCCGCTTTGCGTTATTACTTGCTTTTTGGTGTAGCCGTTCCGCTTATTCCTCTTACCCATAAGCAACTCTTGATCAATATGATGATCTGCTTCGCCCTCTAACATCTTATTGACCATACTTTGTAATAGCTCACTAAAGGGGCTTCCATCTCCAAACATTGGCTCCTTGGAATACAACCGCTGTTTCATCCTCTCATAAAGTGCCAGCGCTTCTGTCTTTTCTTTTTCTTCTTTATTCATTTTGCAAAAATATGTAGACACACTTTATTGAACAGTCTCTTGGCTTTTAAAGACAAGGCTTTATCTACTCCTCGTTCCAAATTATATCAATCTTGAGAAGCCATGGCATGCCATGGATCAACAT
>JBATLM010000240.1:0-2798 GCA_049289315.1 Cyclobacteriaceae bacterium | reverse complement strand
CCACGGTGGGGTAATACTAGGTAGAATGTGGAGGAGCCTTCGGGGTCAAATGGCGGTTAAAGAAAAAAGCCACTCAAAATAGATTTTGAGTGGCTTTTGCTTTTCAATCGTAGTCCGTACGGGAATCGAACCCGTGTTGCCAGAATGAAAATCTGGTGTCCTAACCCCTAGACGAACGGACCTTTTTTCAAGTTTTCCTCTAAAGAGCCGCAAAGATATAATTCAGGTACACATTAACAAAAGCCACCCTACTTTTTTTAAGACTAAAGCCACTTATTCCGTTGGTTTTGGGCCTCCATAGTTTTATTTTTGCAACTCAATTTTTAACCCTTTATATCAATGACAAGAGTTGCAATTAACGGATTCGGACGGATTGGGCGCCTTTCATTTGTGGCCTTACTGGCCAAGAAAAATGTGGAAGTGGTTGCCATCAATGATTTGACAGACACCAAGACCCTGGCTCACCTTTTAAAGTACGATTCGGTACACGGAAAGTTTAAGGGCACCGTAGAAGCTACCAGCGACTCACTCATTGTAAACGGCAAAACCATCAAGGTTTCTGCTGAGCGCGACCCGGCCAAACTTCCTTGGGCTGCCAATAAAATTGATACCGTACTGGAGTCTACTGGAAGATTTGTGGATGAAGCCGGTGCTGGTGCGCATATAACAGCAGGGGCCAAAAAAGTAGTAATCTCTGCTCCTGCAAAAGGAAACATTCCTACCATTGTGCTGGGAGTAAATGAAAATACATTGAAAGGTGATGAGAAAATCTTTTCTAATGCATCTTGTACTACTAACTGTCTGGCGCCTATGGCCAAGATACTGGATGATAACTTCGGTATCGAAAAAGGATATATCTCTACCATACATGCTTATACTTCGGATCAAAGTCTTCAGGACTCTCCTCATAAGGATTTGAGAAGAGCCAGAGCTGCTGCAGTGAGCATCATTCCTACCTCTACAGGAGCTGCTAAAGCAGTAGGTTTGGTATTGCCTCACCTGAACGGAAAACTGGATGGCATCGCCATGAGAGTACCTGTTCCTGATGGCTCATTGACTGACCTTACTGTGTTGCTTAAGAAAGAGACGACCAAAGAAGAGATCAATGCTGTAATGAAAAAAGCAGCAGAATCTTCAATGAAGGGTATCCTTGAATATACTGAAGATCCTATAGTATCTATCGATATCGTTGGCAATCCACACTCTTGTATCTTCGATTCAGACCTTACTGCTTGCAGCGGCACATTTGCCAAAGTGGTTGGATGGTATGATAACGAAGTAGGCTACTCTAGCCGCATTGCGGACGTAATAGAGAAATACGGAAAGTAAAAAATAGAAAGTTTAAAATTTAAGGTTCAAAGTTCCAGGAGCACACTTGGGGTTTTGAACCTTTCTTTTTGATCAAAGCTTCAAATAAACGCCTAACCCCCAGTTGGGAGCTGCTAATATATTCTGACCGGAAAAGGCGAAAGCTCCAGAACCTGATAAACCAATTTGATCTGTCACCTGATAGTTGAGCTCAATAGAGGGTGATATGTATTCTGTATTGTTGCTGAATACTCCGTTTTGCACAGCAGCAGTGCCGCCATTTTCCAGTGACTGTACCACATTGAGTTTGAAAATAGGAATGAACTTGTTGAACGTGCCTCCGATTTCTAATCCAAACCGCAACTCATCAGAAAAATTATTGGTGCGATTGTTAAAGGCAGCATATACAGAAGTAAATATGGGCTTGGGGTGAAAGGAATGACTGGCATCGATCCGAAGCATTTGATTAAACTCTCCATCACCAGTTTGTAATATCCTGCTCTCCCCTCCGCTTGTCTCACCAATAGGCAATCCGAAAAATACAGACGCGCTTAGCACAATGGGCTTATTTGTGATGAGTCCATATTTGATTCCAATTTCACTATCACCAATTGAGCTGAACCCATCCCCCGGTATCACCGCTCCGCTCTGCTTGAATTTAATTTCATTCAATGTGCTTCTAACAAAAAACGGAAAGTAGACAATGCCTGTTAGCCTGTCTGTAAATCCATACTCACCATATAAGCTGGTGGTGTAAAGGCCAATGGTGGTGATATCGACAACGTCACCGGCTGGGCCAAAGTAAGAGGAAGACAGGATCATGTTTTGACCTAATTTGAAATAACCGCTCCCTTTAGGTTGAGGCCAACCTCCACCTGCATAGCTGAGGTGAATTCCAAGGGATAATATGCCTACAATGATGAGTCTCTTCATATCAGTCAAGTTGGGCAAAACCAAAGGGTATTGATGCCGGTTTACACAGAACGATTACATATTGAAATTGATTGAGAGTGGCATTGGGAAAATTTGCAGTGACATTAAAGGTGTGCGAACCATTGGTTGTAATCTCCCCGAGTTCAATCCCCTCATTACGTATTGTTGTTCCTGATGAGTTACTGTTGGCCAGGTAAATAAAAGTCCCAAGCGCAAAATCCGTCATAAAATCATCGCTGAATTTAACAGTGAGTTCTCCACTGATCACCTCCATCGTCACCATGCCACTCGCATCATAACCATTGGCAGGCTGAAAAGTGCCCATTCGTTTCCCTCCGCCCACTGTAATTTCTATCTCATTGCTAAACACACCATTGATGGTAGCATAAATTTTTGCTATTCCACTCCCCTGCGCTGTAACAGTACCCGCGCCATCAATAGTAACAACAGTCTGATCAGTAGAAAACCACTGAACTCCACTACCCGAAGCCATCCCCCCGTTGATATTCCTAGCCGTTGCCATTACAGTAATTGATTCGCCTATCGATAGCGATGTT
>JBATLM010000239.1:0-33539 GCA_049289315.1 Cyclobacteriaceae bacterium | reverse complement strand
CTACAAGTATAACAGCAGTAGTAGCTAGCGGAAGCTCAGGCGATGTATCTGTAACCACACCAGGAGGAACTGCTTTGTTGAGCGGGTTTGTTTTCCTTGGCCAGGAAATTAATGTGTATGCAGGGGCGGATAATACTGCGACTGTAATTGTTGATGGGCAAGTTGCCGCTATTGATTTCGGAAGTGCTGTCCAAGGCAACAACGTGGTACAAACATTCGCAATCGAAAATACAGGAAGTAGCTCACTTGACATCAGCAACATCAATGTTTCAGGTACAGACTTTATGGTGAATAATACGCTCACCAGTATTGCAGTCGGAGTCACAAGTACTTTTACAGTAACCTTATCGGGGAGCACAGCAGGCAATTTTAATGCAACTGTTACCATTGCAAATAATGATGCGGATGAAGGTTCTTTTGATTTTCCTATAACGGGTATGATTACCTCCTCTGCTTGTACTACTCTGCCTACCGTTAACGCAGGATCGGATCTAAGTCCATGTGCAGGAACAGCGGTAAGTTTATCAGGAACATTTGGAGGCAGTGCGACCTCAGCAAGTTGGACATCTTCCGGCACAGGTACATTTGATGACAATACCCTATTGGCTGCCACTTATACACCAAGTGCAGCAGATGTCATAGCGGGTTCAGTTATCCTTACCCTCACCGTTCCTGTTAGTGGCCCTTGTCCGACAGTAGCCGATCAGGTGGTAATTACAATTGGCAGTGCACCCGTAGCTGGTTCTCCTACTATTCAAAGCAATATCAATCAAGCCACCCAAGTGGATGTAATTGGTGCCTCCACAGTAAATGCAGGAGATGTAATCACCGTTACTATTTTACAAGCTCCAACCAAAGGTGTAGTTATCAATAGTAACAACACCGTAAACTATACAGCTACCACCGGTACCATTGGTGCAGATTCTTTTCAATATGAAATTTGTAATCAATGTGGACTGTGTAGCACCGGATTGGTATCTATTGATATTGTCAATGCCACTCCCGTGTTTACCGCCCCTACTACCCCACCAAAAGTTGTAATCGGTCAAAATATATCAATATCTATTCCATCAATAGTTTCAGATCTTAACAACAATCTCGATTTGAATACATTTGGAAATTTCTCCTCTTCGAGTAATGCTCCATACACTTACAATGCGACAACTGGCATGCTCACTATTGATTATACCAACGTAGTTTTCAATAGTCCTTCTGACAACATCAGTTTTTCCATATGTGATCAATTGAACTCTTGCTCCAACATTTCTTTATCAATAACCATTGATGGGGATATCATTGCCTTCAATGGTATCTCTCCTAACGGAGATGGAATGAATGATTTCTTTCAGATACAAAACATTCAATTCCTTGAACCTGTCAACAAAGTTTCCATCTTCAACCGATGGGGAGATAAGGTTTTTGAGATGGACAATTACAATTCAGAATCTGCTGAACGCAGATTTGAAGGAAGGCAAAACAACGGAAAAGAGCTTCCCAGTGGCGTATATTTTTACAAGGTAGAGTTCAATAGTGGGCGTTCATCCCTCAATGGGTACCTCACATTGAAAAAATGATTATCAATTGGTTAATAAGAGGTAAAACCACTTCGTTATTTATTCGGTTTTAGAAGGTTTTTACTTAGTTTTAATGTTATCCGCGATCCTGCCAGATATCATTAAAACTCTTTCCTTTAATGAATTTTCTAAAATACTGTCTTGGATGGATATCCTTATCCATCATTTCATTTAGTAGCTACGGACAGTTTACTGTCACCAACACCAATGATACAGGTGTTGGGTCACTTCGGGAAGCCATCATTAATGCCAATGCAAGTGTATCAAAAGAAACTATCACTTTTAATATTCCCGGCTCTGGCCCGTGGCAGATCGACTTATTAACATCACTTCCAACAGTTACTAATTCTTTAGGAATGGTGATCGATGGAACAACGCAGCCAGGCTGGTCCTTTGGAGACCCAACCTCGATGATCACAATAAATGGCGGAGGTATAATCTCCCTCCTTTTTAATATTCAAACTGTTGATACAGAAATTTATGGATTGATTTTGATAGGGGCTGTCACTAATGCTGTTTCAGTATTCGGAGCAGGTAATGATGGGGCTATTATCGGTGCTAGTGGCAAAGGAAATGTGATATCAGGAAGTGGTAACGCTGGGATTGTAATTATATCGGCTGATAATGTAGTGATTCAGGGCAACAGGTTAGGTACTACGGCTGATGGAACTGGAGCAAATGGTAATGTCAATTATGGAATTCATGTTGATTCATCAGATGGAACCACCATTGGTGGAGATAACTCAATTGGAGAAGGTAATGTTGTCTCAGATAATGGAACTGGGCTTGTTGGGAGCGTAGGGATTTACATTACAAATTCAAATAATATAGATGTTTACGGAAACTTCGTAGGCACAACAGCTGATGGTAACTCAGGTTTGGGTAATTTTTACGAAGGCGTTACTGTCAATTCTGGTAACAATATCAATATAGGTGGTGTAGGCACTGGGCAAGGCAATTTAGTTTCTGGGAATGGTAGGAATGGAATTAGAGTGCAAGGTGGCACTAACGTTAAAGTAAGAAACAACATTACGGGATTAAATAAAGATGGTGACACCCCCATCCCAAACATTTCAGAAGGAATTTACCTGACCTCAAGCGGAGCAGGCATGGAAATTACTGGTAACACATCATCTGGAAACAGTAACCGAGGAATATTAGTAAGTACACTTGGAACAAGTCAAATCATAATTGCTAATAATTATGTTGGAACTGACCCTCTTGGCACCTCAGGTTCTGGTGGCCTAGGAAACCAAGGAAGCGGAATTCAAGTCAGTAATTCAAATGGGATAAGCTTAGCATCGCCAATCAACATTTCTGGAAATGTAGTATCTGGAAATGGATTGAGTTTTGGGTATGGCATGCATGTGTTCACTTCCGATTTCGTTGTAATTCAAAATAATATGATCGGGGTTGAAGCTGATGGTGTTACACCAGCTGGTAATAATAATCATGGAATAGCATTTTCAAGTGGTAACAATTTTACAGTTGGAGGAATAGGGAATGAAAATACAATCGCATATAATTCAGGTGATGGAATCTTTACTTCATTGGCAGCTTTTGATGGTGGCAAGGATATCCAGCCCAATAAGTATTTCTGTAATGTTGGATTGGGTATAAATATTAATAATGCAACCCCCACCGTCACAGCTCCAACAATTACGTCTGCAACAGTAGGTACTATTGGTGGAACTTCCGTTGAAACTGATGGCTCGGTCATTGAACTTTATGAAGTTAACCCATCCTGTGCTGATGGCCAAGGTGCAGTTTATGTCGGAACAACTACGGTTACTGGCGGAGCATGGTCATTAAATGGGGTCTTTAATTCCTTGGAATATGTAGCCACTGTTACTGATCTTACCAATGGTATTTCAGAGTTTTCCACAAGTTTTACAGCAGTCAGGCCATTCATTACCACCTGGTCTACTTCTGATGGTACTATCACCATCCCAACGGATGGAACTGGTTACAATTACGACATCACGTGGACCAATCTTACCAACACAGGAGTAGGTGACGGCTCAGATACAGGTGTGGGCGATGCCCCTTACCTTATTTCAGGATTAACGTCAGGTGACATCTACCAAATAGAAATTACGGGTGCATTTCCAAGAATCTATTTCAACTCTGGACCTGAGTCCAGCAAGATATTGACTGTGGAGCAATGGGGAAATATCGCATGGACTTCAATGATTAATGCATTTTTAGATTGTAATAACCTCACTATACCTGCAACAGATGCACCCGATTTATCCGGAGTGACAGATATGACATCCATGCTACAAGGATGTGTGTCATTCAATGAGCCCATCAATCACTGGGTGGTGGACAATGTGTTAATCATGCAGAACCTATTTTTTAATTGCGACATTTTTAATCAAGACCTGAACCTATGGAATGTAGACAACGTGACTAACATGAGTCAGGTGTTTGCAAGGACTGACAATTTTAATGGCGATGTTACCAACTGGACGGTCACTTCTGTAACTGATTTTTTCGGGATGTTTAGCAATGCATTGTCCTTTAATCAAAGCCTTAATGGCTGGGTGATCAACACTACCTTAAATGCCAACGTGAACATGAGGGGCATGTTCCAATTTACAACTGTTTTCAATCAGGATCTTAATTTATGGAACATGTCAGAAGTGACTGATACTCGCTCGATGTTTAGGAACACTCCCCTATTCAATGGTGATATTGAGAACTGGAATGTAGCAAAGGTAAACACCATGACAGACATGTTCCTAAATACCGGAGCTTTCAATCGTAACCTGAATGCATGGGATGTAAGTAGTGTAACATCCACACAGGGCATGTTCAACAATGCAGTTGCTTACACAGGAGATTTGAGTACGTGGAATAATCGCCTCGGAAGCCTTACGGACATGGATAGGATGTTCAGTGGCGCTACTCTTTTTAATGGAAATATCGGAGGCTGGAACGTGTCAAACGTACAGAGCATGGTAGGAGTGTTTGATCTAGCAATTGCTTTCAACCAATCCCTAGCCACGTGGGATGTAAGCAGTGTCACGGACATGCGCGGCCTGTTTTTAAATGCCACTGCATTTAATCAAAGCCTTGGTTCCTGGGACATAGGCATGGTGACAGCCATGGATAATATGCTCAGTGGAAGTGGGCTTTCTGTATTAAACTATGATGCGACATTGATTGGATGGGAGGCGCTTCCATCTAAGCAAAACAATGTGAATCTGGATGCCTTAGGAGTATTCTACTGTCAAGCTGCATCAGCTCGAGCGGCACTTGTGGCATCAAATACTTGGGTCATTGTCGATGCTGGTCCACAATGTAATTTTATTACCACCTGGAAAACAGATAATCCAGGCACCTCCGGTAACAATCAAATCACCATTCCAACAGATGGAACAAGTACTTACAATTACGATATAGTTTGGGGAGATGGCATGACTGATACCGGAGTGACGGGAGACATCACTCACACGTATGCCGCGCCCGGCACTTATACGGTGAGTATCTCAGGAGCTTTTCCTCATATCTATTTTAATAATGGCGGTGATAAGGAAAAAATATTGACCGTAGAACAATGGGGTGATATCGCGTGGAATTCAATGTTCCATGCTTTCTACGGTTGTACCAACCTAACCTCTACAGCAAGTGATGCCCCAGACTTGTCCGGAGTAACAGTCTTGGGAGGAGTTTTTAGAGGTGCAAGCGCTTTTAATGGGCCTATCGGCAATTGGAATGTGAGTACCATCACTGATATGCAAAATGTATTCAGTGATGCCAGTTCATTTAATCAGGATATCGGCAGTTGGCAAACGGGAAATGTGACAGGGATGAATAATATGTTTAGAAACGCAAGTGCTTTCAATCAAGACATAGGAAGTTGGAGTGTGGGTGGCGTATTTAATATGAACGCAATGTTTAGCGGAGCATCCTCCTTCAATCAGGATATTGATAGTTGGATTGTAAGTAGCGTTTTCAACTTCAGTTTCATGTTCAGTGGAGCTACTTCATTCAACCAGGATTTGAATAGCTGGACATTCTCCAATGCAAACAACATGGCATTTATGTTCTTCAATGCCTCTTCTTTCAATGGGAACATCAGCTCCTGGTCCCCGGCAGGTGTTACCAACATGAGTGCTATGTTTGGCGGTGCCTCTTCATTTGATCAAAATATTAATGGCTGGACTGTAAGTGCAGTCCTAGACATGGGCGGCATGTTTCAAAACGCATCAGCTTTTAATCAGGACTTGAATAGTTGGAATGTTGGCATGGTGACAGACATGAGTTTCATGTTTTTCAACGCCTCCTCCTTTGATGGGAATATTGCGAATTGGACCGTTGGATCAGTCACCGATATGAACGCTATGTTTTCTGGCGCATCATCATTCAATCAAAACATTTCAATTTGGACCCCTGTAAATGTAAATAGCATGGCGCGAATGTTTTCGGGGGCAACCTCTTTTAATCAAAATATTTCAGGGTGGAATGTAGGGTCCGTTAATAATATGAGGCAGGTGTTTTACAATGCCACTTCCTTTAATCAAAACATCAACGGATGGAACGTAAGCAATGTCACTGACTTACATCAGGCATTTACTGGAGCGACCTCCTTCGATCAAAGCTTGGGTGGATGGGATGTGGGTAACGTCACTACGATGTTCTCTATGCTCAACAGTACTGCACTCTCCACGGCCAACTATGATGCCACGCTTATAGGGTGGCAAGCTCTCCCCTCTTTGCAGAGTGGAGTTGCCCTTGGAGCCAACACCCTTACCTACTGTGCTGGTGAATCAGCAAGGGCATCATTGATTGCAGCTAACTTATGGGTGATTTCAGGTGATAGTAAAAGTTGTATTGTGCCTTCTTTTATCACGACCTGGTCAACCACAGACACTCAAATAACAATTCCAACAACGGGTGTAGGATATAACTATGATATCACCTGGACAAACCTTACTAACGCTGGGATTGGTGACGGTTCGGCAACAGGACAGACTGGTAATTTTCCTATAACAGGATTGGCCAATGGTGATGTTTACGAAATAGAAATCTCTGGAGCATTTCCAAGGATTTTTTTCAACAATGGGCCAGAGTCTGACAAAATATTAACTATCGAGCAATGGGGTGATATTGCCTGGACTTCAATGAACAGTGCTTTCAAAAGTTGTACCAACCTGGCCCTCAATGCAACTGACATTCCCGATCTATCAGCGGTTACAGATATGGTAGAGATGTTTTATGGTGCCACTTCTTTCAATAGTGATCTGAACGCTTGGGATGTGAGCAATGTCGCCATGATGAGTAGGATGTTCCAACTTGCAACAAATTTTAATGGCAATATTAGTAATTGGGACGTGGGCGCAGTGACAGATATGAGTGGAATGTTCCAAAACGCAATCAGTTTTAATCAACCTCTAGCATGGGATGCTAATTTGGCGATGGTAAATACAATGTCCGCCATGTTTTTAAACGCCAGTTCTTTTGATCAAGACATAAGTAACTGGAATGTGCAAAACGTGACAGATATGAGGAGAATGTTTTCTAGCGCCACCTCTTTTGATCAGAATATTGGAAATTGGAATGTGAGTAATGTCATTGACATGAATGCAATGTTTTATCAGGCACCCACCTTTGATCAGGACATAAGCAGCTGGGATGTGCAAAACGTAGCAGATATGAGGGAAATGTTTAACGGTGCACAAACCTTTAATCAGGACATAAGTAGCTGGGATGTGCAAAACGTAGCAGATATGAGCTACATGTTCCATTTCGCTTACGCATTTAATCAGGATATTGGAAATTGGAATGTGAGTAATGTAGGGTCTATGGATTATATGTTTTTTCAAGCCACATCTTTTAATCAGGATATTGGAAGTTGGAATGTGAACAATGTCACTAGTATGAATTTTATGTTTTACAACGCTACTTCTTTCAATCAAGACCTGGGAGGTTGGCATGTGAGTAGTGTATTTAACATGAACGATATGCTGAGCTTGACGGCACTCTCCACAACCAACTACGATGCCACACTTATTGGATGGCAATCACTTCCCTCTTTGCAAAGTGGAGTTGCGTTGGGAGCATTCGGATTAAACTATTGTATAGGGGCAACTGCACGCGCTAACTTAATCTCCAATAACTTGTGGACATTTACTGGTGATTCCTTCAATTGCCCACTTATTGGTGGTGTCTACGAATGTGATTACAATGCACTAGTTGCACTTTATAATTCAACAGATGGTGCCAACTGGATAGACAATACCAATTGGTTGAGTGCAAGTCCTGTAAGTTCCTGGTATGGTATAACGGTAACAGGAAATCGTGTGACCGGGATCTTAATTGAAAGTAACAATCTTAACGGACCGATTCCTCCGGAGCTCCGCTGCCTTACTGCACTCACTGAATTAGATTTGGAAAATAATCTATTGAATGGAATCATCCCTCCCGAGTTGGGGATGATGAGTAGCCTATTAGAGTTGGATTTAGATGCTAATCAATTGACTGGAGTAATTCCTGTTGAGTTAGCAAATATTACTGGCTTGACTGATTTAAACTTACCGCATAATTTATTAACTGGGTCAATCCCTGTTGAGTTAGGAACTTTAACCAATTTGTTTCATTTAGATTTAGGAGATAATCAACTCGCTGGAAGTATCCCATTGGAGTTAGGCGATCTCATCAATTTGGCGGTTTTAAGACTACAAGAGAATCAGCTCACTGGCAGTATCCCGATTGAATTGGGCAACCTGATTAATCTTACTGATTTAGATCTTGCGGATAATCAACTGAACGGATCCATTCCTACAGAATTTGGAAACCTAGTCAACATGAACGATATGAATCTGGGTCATAACCAACTCTCTAGTTCAATTCCAATTGAATTGGGGAATATGACCATTATAACAAGACTTAATTTGTGGGATAATCAATTGACCGGGTCCATACCTACAGAACTTGGATTACTAACAAATTTAATTGAACTTCATCTAGACAGGAATTTGCTGACTGGTCCTATTCCCTCGGTGTTGGGAAATCTTACAGCTCTGCAATCTCTACGCCTCAGAACAAATCAATTAACTGGGACAATTCCTATGGAGCTTGGTAGTTTGTCACAACTGCAAGCACTTCAATTAAATACCAATCAATTAACGGGAGTCGTTCCAATAGAATTTACAAACCTTTCCAGTCTCGTAGAATTGGAAATAGATAAAAACCAATTAATTGATCTGCCTGATTTGTCTGGATTAACGCTCTTGTCATTATTTCATATTGAAGATAACAACTTTCATTTCGATGACATCGAACCTAATATAGCAATAGCGGGAATCACCTACTCGCCTCAAGCATTAATTCCAGGCCCTGGAAATCAAACTTCGAATGAAAGTGACGCACTGTCAATTACCATTTCTGTAGGTGGAACGGCTAACCTCTATCAATGGGTAAAAGATGGGGTAGACTTAGCAGGGCAAACTACCACAACCCTAAATATTGCCAGTACACAACTAAGTGATGCCGGAACCTATTACTTAAGAGTTACAAGTTCAATTGTCCCAAGTTTGACGCTCCAATCTGAGGATATTATTGTAAGTATTGTTCCTGCCGTGTGTGCCAATCCTGCAACCGTAAATGCAGGTGCTGACGTAACGATTTGTGCCACAGACATGGCCACATTGACTGGAACGATGAATGTCTTTGCGAGCAATCCAATGTGGAGCACCTCCGGATCAGGCACATTTTCTACAGTGGGTACTTTGAGCAACAGCTACACACCTGACGCTGGAGACATTACCACTGGAACCGTCACACTTACCTTAACTGTTGATGGTGCAGGTGCTTGTCCGCAGGTATCGGATCAGGTAGTGGTAACCATCGCTGCACCTATTACAGCAGGTTCTTCTTCCATTCAAAGTAACATTAACGTACCCATCCCTGTGGATGTAATTACCTCATCCACTATTAATAACGGAGATATCATTCTTGTTACAATTCTACAAGTCCCCACAAAAGGCACAGCCACCATCCTATCCGACAACACCATTGACTACACCGCTTCCACCGGAACGGTAGGCTCAGATTCTTTCCAATATCGCATCTGCAATCAATGTAACCTTTGCAGTGATGGAGCCGTGACAATAGATATTCAAAACGCACCACCGGTTTTTACGCCCCCATCAACCTCACCCAAAGTAGTTGCAGGGCAAACCATTACCATCGAACTGACAAACCTCTTTACCGATCTGAATAACAATATAGACCTCACTTCATTTTCTGTGTTTAGCTCCACCTGGAATGCTTCACCAACTTACGATGAATTGACTGGAATATTAGTTTTGGATTATTCCACCGCCACACCGAATGGCGCCACGGATGAAATTAGTTTTACCCTATGTGACCAACTCGGAATATGTACTGACGCCACATTGTTTATTGAAATTGATGGGGGTATTATTCCCTACAATGGCATCTCCCCCAACGGAGACGGGCTCAACGACTATTTCTTAATCCAAAACATCCAATTCCTGGAGCCTGGTAATAGTGTAACGATCTACAACCGCTGGGGAGACAAGGTTTTTGAGATGGATAATTACAATTCTGAAGTGTCTGAAAAAAGATTTGATGGAAGGCAGAACGATGGAAAAGAGTTACCCAGTGGGGTTTATTTTTACAAGGTGGAATTTAAGAGCGGAAACGGTTCTCTCAATGGATACATTACACTTAAAAGGTAAATTGAAAGGAGGCATCTTTTGACGTTGGCTAAACAGTGTATAATAAAGTTAAAAGGCGCACTTCTGTTATTCGTGCTCATCTTTGCTTTTTTTAATACCACTTCTCAAAATCTGAACTTAGACAGCCTAAAGCAGATCTGGCACAATGTATCCTTAGCTGATTCAACCAGGCTCAATGCAATACAAAAGATTGCTTGGGATGGATACCGGTCAAATAATCCTGACAGTGCCTTCTACTACGCACAACTACAATATGATTTTGCTGAGAAAGTGGGATCAAAAATACAAATGGCCAGTGCCCTCAATACACAAGGTTATATTTTTAACGTTAAAGCGGATTATGGTACGTCACTAAACTATTTTGCGCGAAGCCTTGCACTAGCCAAAGAAATAAACAACAAGGAAAAGATCGCAGTAGTCAGCCTCAACATGGGTGTGGTTTATGACACCCAAGGTGATTACATCAAAGCGATGAAATCCTATTCCTCTAGCTTGAAACTTTTCGAAGAATTAAATCACGAACGAGGAATTATTTCAGCCTTAAATAACATTGCGGTTATATATCAAATTCAAGGTGACTATGTCAGCGCCATTGAGTACTACTCACGCTGTCTAAAGTCTGCTGAAGAAATAGGAGCACAGGATGTACTACTCACTACGCTTAATAACATAGGGCTAGTCTATCAGCAACATGAGGAATATGACAAGGCATTAGAACAATACAATAGAAGTTTAAAGATTGCAGAAGAGGTAGACTATAAGCCGGGAATCGGATTTATCCTCAACAATATGGGAGTAATTAATGAGAAGAAAGGTCAAAATTCACAAGCCATTGAATACTTCAATCGTAGTTTAAAAGTCAGAGAAGGAATTGATGATCAACAAGGAATAGTTTCTTGTCTCAGTAATATTGGAAGTATCTATAAAAATATGGGTAACTATGAAATGGCGCTTGACTTTCAAACCCGGAGTCTCAAACTAGCTGAAGTAATCGGCTACAAACAGGGCGCTGCATCAATCTTGAATAATATAGCTGTTATCTTTCGAATCCAAAATAATCCAACGCGAGCTATTAATTATAGCAGGCGCTCCTTAAGTGTTGCCAGAGAAATTGGTGCCGTTATAGAGATAAAGGCAGCAGCCGACAACCTGCATCAAGCCTATCAACAAATTGGTGATTACAAAGCCTCACTCGCTATGCACGAACTTTTTATTGAAATGCGTGACAGTATCGAAAATATTGATGCACAAAAGGAAGTGATCCGTCAGGAGTTTAAGTACAATTATGAAAAGCAATCTATAGCCGATAGCATTGCATTTGCCAACCAACAAGCTCTGGTTGGCCTTACCTATCAGACTAGGTTGGAAAAGCAGCGCTATGCTTTTTTTATCGGTATTTCACTCTTGCTTATTTTTCTTGGCGTTTATTTACGGATAAGATTCATCAAGAGTCAAGCACAGCTAGATGCCCTTCTACAAGAAATTAAATTGCTCAAGGTGCAGGCAAAAATTAATTTGGGAAGCATTACTCCAACGGAAGAGGCACAACTCGATAAAGAAAGAATTGAAAATGCACTCAAGGCTTCGCTTAATCCCTCGGACTGGAGCATACTGAATACATTGTATGCCAAC
This sequence comes from Cyclobacteriaceae bacterium, assembly GCA_049289315.1. Classification (GTDB taxonomy): domain Bacteria; phylum Bacteroidota; class Bacteroidia; order Cytophagales; family Cyclobacteriaceae; genus ELB16-189. The sequence goes on along the minus strand of JBATLM010000239.1, from coordinate 21,622 downwards.
CCTGCCATTGGCAATAAGGAAATCGCAGATATTGTATCGTTAAGTGTAGAAGGCGTACGATCCTCTCTTAAGAAGATGTATCGGTATTTTTACATCGAAAAAACAGCCAATCAAAGAGTTCTACTTGTAATACAGGCGGCCAAACTGTCCAATCCGTCATTGACCCATCCCAATTAATTCAGAAAAAAGTACAAATTCTTCTGAATTTGAGCTTTTCACCCTTAGCGGTGATGCATACAACCATTCAAATAGCAATTTTTAGAAGGTTGAATATCCATCACGCTAAATCCATGTTATATGAAAAAGCTTATATCAAGTATTGCCGCTCTACTTCTACTTGGAGGACTGCAGGCTCAAACCATTTATACCGCTGATAATAACCCAGGAGCACCAGGGGGTGCAAACACATACACTGGCCCAAGTGCTCTTCAAGATGCACTTGCAGACCCAACTATCGTTGCGGGAGATATCATTCATATTGTTCGCAGTTCAAATGATTATGGTACCGCAACAATTGACAGGCAACTTACCATCTACGGCATTGGGTTAAATCCTGATACTGATGGAAATGAGCGATCCATTGTTAGTCAGGTAAATATTACTGATCCATCGGCTACTGGTACTCGAATTTCTGGATTAAGTATTACAAGTCAGCTAGCTCTTGGTGGAGTTGCAGGCGCATTGAACAATTTATTGATAGAGAATAGCAGCATAAGGTGGATACAACATTCTACTGCAACTACTACGCTATCCAATGTAATTATTAGAAATAATGTGATAGGTTCTGGGTTTACTGCAACCGGTGAGGAAAAGATTGATCTATTGGGTGGAGCAATTGCCAATGTAGTGATTGCAAACAACGTGTTTTATACTCCTACGGCTGGAAATCAGGGAGTAATCACTGCAAGTAATGGCACCAGTGTAGAGAATAACTTATTTATAGGATCTAGTACCGGAGCAGTTTATTCTTTTGAAAACTTTGACGGAAATTCGGTGAAGAATAACATTTTTTACGGATTGCGACCTCATGCCTTTGGTTCTTTTACCAATAACACCTTTGAAAATAATATCAGCTATATTACAGGGGGACAAGATGTCTTTTCAACGGCCAATGGGAATATTAGTCTTAATAATTTAGAAAGTCAGGATCCTCTAATTACCAATATAGGGAGTGTATACACTATAAATTATTCAACATTCGACCCAACTCTAATAGCAGGTTCTCCAGCAATTGGCACAGGAGAAGGCGGAACAGACATGGGTGTATTTGGCGGGGGCTCACCAATGAGTCTTGAAGGCACACTAATACCAACTATCCAATCCTTAACGTTTCCTACCATCGTTGTGAAAGGCGATAATCTTCCGGTTCAGATCAAAGCCAAAGGCAATTAATTTTTATTCCGGATCATTTTGACCAGAATAAAACATATCGCTTTTATGTTGTTGACAGTAACATCAACTGAATGGGTTGTAGCACAAACTCCCAATATCATCAAGATGGAATATTTTATTGATGCCGACCCAGGACGAGGTAGTGGCATTGATATTCCATTTACTGCTGCAACAAATCTTGATTTTGCTTTTAATGTACCAACCGGGTCCCTGAATGAGGGGTTTCATTTGTTGACTATTCGTGCACAGGATGAGAATTTCGTTTGGGGCCAGCCGGAAAACAAGGTGTTTTTTATTGGGCAGTCTAACACGCTGTCCCAAAATAATATCACCAAAATTGAATATTTCATTGACACCGATCCTGGTCGAGGTTCTGGTATTGATTTGCCCATTACTGCGGCTACTAACTTTGATTTTCTAGAGAATATACCCACCGCTACATTGAGTGGTGGATTTCACATACTCACTGTTCGTGCACAAGATCAAAATGGTATTTGGGGTTTATCCGAGAACAAGGTTTTTTTCGTCAGTGAATCCAATACACTGGTGCAAAACGACATCACCAAGATTGAATATTTTATTGACGCAGACCCTGGCACCGGGCTTGGTGTTGATGTACCCCTTACTGCTGCTCCCAATTTGAACTTTATAGAAAATATTCCAACCGCAGCATTAAGTGAAGGATTTCATGTATTGAGTGTTCGCGCCCAGGATCAAAATGGCAAATGGAGTTTGTTTGAAAACAAAGTATTCTTCGTCAATCAATCTTCAACGCTAAGTCAGAATGATCTTACTAAAATTGAATACTACGTTGATACCGACCCTGGAATTGGAGCTGGTGTTGATGTCCCTATCTCTTCAGCAACTAATTTGAATTTCCTTCACAATATTCCTACTGGCGTATTGAGTGTGGGTATGCATGTGCTGAATATCCGTGCCCAAGATCAATATGGAGAATGGAGTTTATCCGATAGTAAACCATTTTTTGTTGACCAAACCCGACAAATTATCAACTATGAATACGCTATTGATATCGATCCAGGTGTTGCCATGGCTACGCAAGTTCCAATAGCTCCTCCTCAAATTTCGATTGATGAAATTCTAAACATCGATACCAATCCCTTATCAGTCGGTGGACATACTGTTTACATCCGCATTGAAGACAGTAATTTCTTTTGGAGTAAAACAAGTGTGGTGCCTTTTAGCGTGTGCACAGGTGCCAATGCTAACTTTTCCGCCAATGTGGTTTGCCTTGGATCACCTACCCTATTCACAGATCTCTCTATTAATGTAATTGCTGGTGATATTTACAGTTGGGATTTTGATGGTGACCTCGTTGAGGATGATAATACAGCCGGAAATACAAGTTTTGTGTACACTACTACCGGATCACATACGGCCACGTTAACGATTGATCGTGGTGGATGTACAAGCGTCTTCACGCAAAATGTAGACGTTGAAATTCCTGCTATCGCCTCTGCAGGATTTGATCTTTCTGTATGCGAAGGCAATGTAGCCACTCTGAATGGTAGTATTGGGGGGTCAGCTTCAACCGCCACATGGTCAGGTGGCGCTGGGTCTTTTGATAACCTCAACAGCCTCACCCCTCTCTACACCCCTGATCCAACAGAAGTAGGTGCTGGCCCTATAATATTGACGATAACCACGGACGACCCATCCGGAATTTGTCCCGCAGTTTCTTCTACAGTGAGAGTAACGGTGTTATCACAACCCACTGCTGATGCTGGAAGTGACTTTTCTATTTGCGAAGGAAGTGTTGCCAACTTGAGCGGAACTATTGGAGGTGCGGCATCAAGTTCAACATGGTCAACAAGTGGTGATGGCTCTTTTGACAACGTCATTTCCTTAAACGCAATCTATACGCCAGGCATAGTAGACATCACCAATGGATCTGTAGATCTAACACTAACTACAGATGATCCTGACGGGCCAGCGCAATGCGCATCGGGTGTCGACCCGATTTCGTTATCCATTAATCCGGTAGCAAATGTAAATGCTGGAAATGATATTGCCCTCTGCGCAAACGATGTAGCAACTTTGACAGGAACGATTAGTCCTTTTGCTAGCAACCCCATGTGGAATACATCAGGGACTGGATCATTCTCATCCCCTGCTTCACTTAATAGTACATATACACCAAGTGACGCAGACATCACTTCGGGATCTGTATTACTTACCTTAAGCGTTGATGGCGCAGGAGCTTGCCCTCAGGTTTCAGATCAACTACTTCTTACAATTGCACTTCCCATCACAGCCGGTAACCCCTCCATTCAAAGTAGTATTGGGCAAGCTGTTAATGTTGATGTGATAGGTACATCCACTGTAAACGTAGGTGATATAATTACTGTGAGTATTTTACAAAACCCAACAAAGGGTTCCGTTGCAATCCAAGCTGATAATTCCATAGACTACATCGCACCAAATGGAACAGTTGGTGCTGACACATTCGATTTTCAAATTTGTAATCAGTGTAACTTGTGCAGTGTTGGAACCGTGATGGTGGAAATACAAAATGAACCACCCATATTAACACCTCCGTCCAATACCATCACGGCCGTGGCCGGGCAGATTGTAGTAATTCCTTTTAGCACTTTTATTGCAGACCCAAACAACAATATTGATTACAGTTCAATTAGAATTACCTCGGCACTTAGCAGTGGCGCATCCGTAATATTTGATAGCAATTATGATATAACAATTGATTATTCAAGTACCCCTTTTGACGGAACAGATGAAATAACCATTGAGGTGTGTGACCTCCTTAGAGCCTGCGCCCAAATCACGCTGCATATAGAAGTGGATGGAGAAATTACGACTTACAATGGCATCTCCCCCAACGGAGACGGGCTCAACGACTATTTCTTAATCCAAAACATCCAATTCCTGGAGCCTGGTAATAAAGTTACCATTTATAACAGATGGGGAGATCCCGTATATGAAATGGAAGGTTACAATCCAGATGTTCCTGAGAAAAGGTTTGAAGGAAAACAAAACAATGGCACTGAGCTTCCAAACGGAGTGTATTTTTATAAAGTAGAGTTTTTAAGCAGTAGAAAGGAACTCTTAGGTTACTTAACCCTAAAAAAATAGAATAAAGGGGGCGGCCTTTATTCAGATGATTCTAACTTTGAATAGAATTACGGCTGCTAAACTATGGGGTACAAAAAACTTCTCTTTGTCTGTTGGTTAATCTTTCTTTTCTCATCGGCTTATAGTCAGAAATTATTCATTGCTGAGAACGGAGCTACCGAAATACGCAGAAGCAATGTAGATGGCACTTCGCTGGAACTCATGTCGGGATCTTCGATCGTCAATACTTTGAGGAGTATGGTATTCGATGAACAACGGAATACTGTTTTTTGGATCGAATCAAATACGATCATTAAAAAGGGAACCCTGACAGTAGTGGGTGGCAACACGCGTTTAATCAGTTTCCCAACCAACTTTGCGAGTGTTACAGGTGCTAATTTTCAATCACTAGTTATTAACCCCCTTACAAGAGAGTTACTGGCATCAAGCAACGGTGGAATCTATAAACTCAACATTGATGCTGTAGGAACAATTACTGTATTGCCTACCGCAACCATTGCACCTTTCAACATTACTACCTTCGATATCGATTTAGTGAATGGTAAAATATATTTTATAAGACCAATTACAACCACAGAAATCTGGATTGCTAATTTAAATGGAACAAGTCCTGTTCAAATTGTCGCAGACTCAAAAGCCAATGACATCGCAGTGGACCCCATGGGAGGTAAGATATATCACACCACTAATATCTTTTTCCCCATAACAGAAGGACAGGTCGTTTCAAGAGATTTAACCACAGGAGCCAATCCAGTCTCAATCGTGACAGGCCAGCCTGTTGGACTTAGGGGAATTGCCATAGACCACAACAACGGATTTATTTTCTGGGCTGATGGAACTTCAGCCATCGGAAGATCAAGTCTCTCAGGTACTGGAAAGATTGATATCGTCACGGGACTCAATGCACCTGTGGATGTAGCTTTGGATTTCAGCTCCTCACTCCCACCCAAACTCTACTGGACAGAGCCCAACGTTAACGAGGTGCATCGCATCAATACCAATGGGTCGGATTATGAGCGGTATCATTTCAATTCCTTTTCTACACCCAATGGCATTGCCATTGACCAAAATACACGAATCGCCTACTGGACAGATGAGACACAGGCAAATATCATAAAAGGAACCATTAATGAAACTACATTCTCCGCACTGGATACCTTAGTCGATTATCCCAATGCTGCTAATGGAATTGGTGGTATTGCCCTCGATCCCTCCAATCACATGATGTACTTCGCCTATACAGCCGGTAATAGAATTCAACGCACAGATTTTAATTTGCCGACCCCTTTTGGTCCTATTCCTCCAGCTTCCATTCAGGATTTGGCTACCATCAACAATCCATTTGGTGTTGCTGTTGATCTCGTGAGACGCAAACTGTACTACACCTCCAATAGTCTGGGCCCTACCAATACAGGAACACTTAGCCGATCCAACCTGGACGGAACAAGTCCGGAAGTACTCATCACACAGAGCATACCAAGTCCACAGCGTTTTATGCGCGATGTAAAGGTGGATGCCAAGAATGGATTTGTGTATTGGGCCTTTACTGAATCAAATGGGTTGGCCACTATCTATAAAGCAAATATTACCAACGTAGCGGGCACGGTGACTCCATTAATTACAAACACATCCGGTGAGATTAGGGGTATCGAAATAGACAGAGTTACGGACAAACTCTGGTGGGCATCAAGAGGGATAGTTGGCTTATTTCCACCTACCATTAAAGAAGCAAAGCTCTCTGATGGAACAGGTGTCAACACATTACATACTATTGCATTTACACCGCCACGTGCCAACTTCATTGCTTTGGACAGAGGATGCGAACAGCCCATTGCTGCAACAATTTCATTAACTGCCCCGCTTGGGCAAACCGTAGTGACTGATCCCAAAGCACTTTCTACTTTTTATGTGAGTGATGTGATTAGTGTAAATCTGATCGTACCTCCAGGAAAGGGTTCCGCTGTGGTTGCCTCAGATGGAAAAATTTCCTACACTCCCAACAGTGGCACTGTTGGTACAGATATAATCACCTACCAAATTTGCAATCAATGTGGCCTGTGTGATTTGGCATCCATTAACATCAATATTCCAAACTTGCCACCGGTGATCGCACCTGTACCGCCTGGCAGTCAAATACTACAGGGAGAAACAGTAGTAACTCCGCTAGTAGGTTTGATTTCTGACCCCAACAACAACCTTGACATTACAACACTCACCGTAAGCTCACCACCTGCAAGTGGTGCTGTGGCAAGCTTTAATAGCAACAATGAACTTGTGGTCGACTATACAGGATTGAATTTTTTAGGACCAGAAAATATTACCATACAAGTTTGTGATTTGGCAGGAGCCTGTAGCGGCAGTATTATCAGCATTATGCAAAACTGTAAGCAACCAGCGGCTACCGCAGTAAATTTGAATGCACCCTTGGGACAGACGGCAATCGCAGACCCAATTTCAGTGTCTACATTCAGAACGGGTGATGTAATTCAAATTATTATTACGCAGATGCCCACAAAGGGAACGGCTACCGTGCAAGCCAATAAAACTATTGCCTTTACACCAAATGCTTCGACCGTAGGCACTGATGTAATCATGTATCAGATATGCAACCAATGCGGACTATGTGATACGGAATCAATCAATATCACCATTCCAAATTTGCCCCCAGTTATCGCCCCACCTTCCACAACTATACAGGCGACTGAAGGAGGTAGCATTACTATCCCTGTTGTTTCTCTACTTTCAGATCCAAACAACAACCTTGACCTATCTACCCTTTCGGTAACTTTGGCTCCCTCAAGTGGCGCCTCAGCGAGTTTCAATAGTAACAATGAATTGGTCATAAACTACACAGGAATCTCTTTTTCAGGTACCGATAACATCACCATACAAGTTTGTGATCTGGCTGGTGCGTGTAGTTCAGTTGTAGTGAATGTTGCTGTAAGCGCAGCGCCACCTCCCCCTCCACCTCCTACTTCACCCGGTGATATTGTGGCGTACAACGGGATGTCTCCTAACGGAGATCTTCTCAACGCCTACTTCAGAATCGAAAACATTGAAACAGTCGAACCGCAAAACAAGGTGTCCATCTACAATCGGTGGGGAGATAAAGTGTTTGAAGTGGATAATTATGACAATAACGATCCTACCAAACGATTCAATGGAGAAAGTGATAAAGGCAAAGACCTTCCAAGCGGTGTTTACTTTTATAAAATTGAATTTGGAAGCGGAAGTCCTGGGTTAGAGGGATATCTGACGCTCAAAAGATAGGTAGTTACAAATTTCAAGTTTCAGGTTTCAAGTTTCAGGTTGTAGGTTAATCTTGTAACTTGGAACCTGCAACCTTGAACCAGCATGTCTCAACCCCTCCCTCCGTTTAGTTGTACTTTCTCCCCCACAGCCCCTGAAATTCTTAATGGTCTTGGAGCTACGATTGCCATCTCCACTTATCAAGCGGGCAAAGTTATTTTTATAAGTGCTAAAGACAATGACCACCTGGTACAGCTTCCGCGTAACTTTGAAAAACCCATGGGCATTGCAGTGCAAGATGATAAGCTTGCGATTGCCACTAGCCATTCCGTAATGGTCATGCGCAATGCCAATCGCATGGCACCCAACTATCCTCAATTACCCAATACCTATGATGGGCTTTTCCTTCCGAGAGTGCAGTACTTTACAGGTGATAATGACATCCACGATCTGCATTTTGCGGATGATGTGCTTTGGGCTGTTAATACCCGCTTCTCCTGCCTGGCCACCATCGATGACCAGCACAGTTTTACACCCCAATGGAAACCTCATTTCATTACCAAATCAGAACCCACCGATCAGTGTCACCTCAATGGAGTAGCTTTTGAAAAAGGAAAACCGAAGTACGTTACTGCTTTGGGTGCGACTCATTCACCAGGTGGATGGAGAGCCAACAAAGCCAATGGAGGTGTGTTGATGGATGTAGACAGCAACACCATTTTAACTAAAGGCTTACAAATGCCACACTCGCCTAGAATTATTGATGGACAGCTCTACTGGCTGCACTCTGCCACAGGTGATTTAGTACGTCAAGCCGATGGAGGCAAATATGAAGTCGTAAAGTCACTGGATGGTTTTGTCAGGGGTATGGATCGTATTGGTGACTACTTATTCATAGGACTTTCCAAGCTCAGAGAAACCTCACAGGCATTTCAAAACTTGCCCATCTCCAAAAAGTCTATTTATGCCGGGGTGGTTATTCTTTACATTCCCAAGATGAGTGTAGCGGGTTATATCAAGTATGAAAACAACGTAGATGAAATTTACGATGTACGTATACTGCCAGGTATGCGCAGGCCAGGGCTGCTAAGCGCAGACAAAACCAGTAAGGTGATGGCTATCACTACTCCAGAAATCGATTATTGGGGAGTTGCCGAAAAAGAGAAGTAACATGGAATCGCCATGGAAACCTTTTCTCAAAGAAAACATACTCAACCCCTATCCCATGTACAAGGAGTTGCGCGAAAATGATCCTATACACCGGTCGCGAACCGGGGAATGGATCATCACCCGATACGAAGACGCCAAAGCTATCCTTAAAGATGATCGTTTCATTGTAGGCAACCGAGCTGAATGGCTTTCTAAAGCTGCCACGCAACATATGGACAAGTGGGAGTCGTTTAGTGTAATTGTGGATGCGCTCAAATCATTCCTTGTTTTTAAAAACCCACCTGATCACACTTTACTTCGTAAATTTATTATGCAGGCATGGAGCGACCGAGAGGTGAATGATATTATCAACGATAATATTGATACTCTTCTTAATAAAATTAAGCACTCTAATTTTGAACTTGCCGGAGAATTAGCTGCACCACTACCCTCCATGACAATGACAAGAATTTTGGGCTTACCAATAGATGACTATAAATACTTGGAACAATTGTCGCATGAAATGATACACTCTTTGGATCTATACCTCACCTTCAGACAAATCGAGAAGATGAAAAAGGCAGCCGAAGAATTTGCACAATATTTCGAAAAACATGCAGCACAAAAATTAGCTACGCCAGATAATAGCCTTCTGAGTAGACTTGTCCACCTAAATAAAGAAGAGAGTATTCCTCATCACGAATTGATTGCCAATTGTTTCTTTCTATTCATAGCGGGAGAAGAAACCACTGCTGGCCTGATTGAACTAGGACTTCTCCATCTGATTGAGCATAAAAAAATGACTCAATCGCTAAACGACCCACAACTCAGAAATACGGCAATCAATGAATTGCTGCGATTTGACTCACCTGCTCAAATTGTAGTAAGAATTGTTTCTGAAAATTGTGCGATTAATGACCATGAATTCAAAGCTGGAGAAGCCGTAACGGTATGTATCGGAGCTGCTAACAGAGATCCTTTGAAATTCATCAATCCTGACGACCTTTTACTGGACAGAAATCCGAATCATCACCTTGCTTTTGCTACAGGTATACATCGGTGCCTGGGGGATTGGCTCGCAAAAAGAGAAATGGAATTATTAATCGAAAAGTTGACTTATCGATTTGATCAATTTAAGCTTATTGATAAGCCTGTTTGGAAAGAAAATCTGAATATGAGAAGTTTGCACTCACTTCATATATCCTGTACTTAGCCATGACCTCCGTAGCCAATTTTGTGCAACAAAAAATAGCTGAAACCCTAAGTGTACCTAAGGAACAAATCAATCCCAACGAGGAGTTTATGTCTTTAGGACTAGATTCTATGCACGCTATTTTTTTAATTGATGAGATCGAGAGAGAATTTAGTATAGAGATTAATCCACATCAATTTTGGGAATATCCAACCATTAATTCCTTTTCTCAAAACTTGGAGAAGTTATTACCTAAATCATAGCTCCTTTAAAATAGAATACCCTGATGGGTTGCCCCTTGGTGTTGTACCCAATGAAATACATCTGATAGGCCCGCCAAACCGCAGCACTGTGAACTTTGTCATTGTGCAGGCTTGGGTTTTCAACCACCACAAAAACACCAATTGGATGATCCCTATCTGAAGTTGCTGCCTCCTCCAGGGACTGTAGGGATTTTAGGGTAAGATGTACATCAAACCCAATTACCCGAAAATTAGGATCAATAAAACACCTGTACTGATAGAGCCAGTTATTGTTCAATAATTTTACCTTAGTTTTTGGACCTGTGCTGGTGGCTATCACTGAATTGTGATCATCATAGGCAACCATCACCAGTTCACTGGCCCGTTGCCTAAGCACCTCTTCCTTCAGAATTACTTTGTGCTTTTTCCAAAAGCCAATAGCTTCCTCTTCTACTTTTTCTCTTGAGTCCGTATGCAATACATTCACCAGCCGGATATCATCAACACTTTTCATAGGGTGGCTCCGTTAAAATAGTACACACGAATATGATGTCCTTTGCTGGAGTTGCCGGCATACACCATTTTTGAAGCCGGCCAAATGGCTTCTCTTTTGTTTTTCTTGAGCAACTCATTCTCTACCAACGTAATCATTCCAATGGGCGGATCAGGTTGATCCTCCAGATGAATCGATTCCAGGAAATCACGAGACCGAACCAATAAGTCTGTAGCCAATTTTTGACTGCGGTATTCAGGTAACACCATCACTCGAATGGAATACATGAAATTTCGAAACTGTTTGATGTATACCTTAAAAGCCGTAGACACACCTATCACTTGTTCAAATTCATTTTTTGCTACAAGCACAATTTGAGTAGCACGTTCTTCTGCCTTCGCTTCTTCAAATGTCGGGTTGTGCTGCTTCCACATGGTGATCACCTCTTTCTTCAATTCACCAAGGTTTTTCCCCCAAAGGTTTTCGTAGGTTACATTCTTAATAGTGGAATTCATAAGGGTAAAAAGAGGTAGTATTAATTGATTATCAATAAGTTACAAATTGAAAGGTATTGGATTTTAAGCGTAAGTTATTAAATGAATTAGCAAGCAAGGCAAAGATATCTTAGCCGAAATTCACTCAACGAAAGGTAATATTTTATACCTTTAGTCTCAATGTGAACATCAAATATGGGGCTTAAAGAAGATTTTAGCGGCATTTTGTTAAAAAAGCGAGCGCAGCTTGAGTTGATTGCAGCTCGCATCAATAAGAGCAAGAAGTCGGGCACCTTCTATAGGTACAGCGTCAAAAAAAGAAATTCACTTCTATCCAAGTTCAAAAAACTGACGCGAAAGGTAGATCAGCTCAAGTGGCAGATGAAACTGGCTGCGGTTGGAGGAACTATTGCCGTTTTAGGCAACACACAAGACGCGATAGCCCAAACAAGTATTGGGCCATTTGTAAAACGCGATCGCGCCAGTAATCCTTTGCGGTATCCTTTGGATGGATGGCGGCTTAGACCCACTATTATTGACCTCGACAATGATGGCGATTATGACATTGTAGTCGGTGGTGATATTTCAGGCTCCTATGATATGAAAGTGTTTGAAAATGTGGGTACCAATACCAACCCCATGTTCAACGACTATGATCTGGTGGACCCAGGGTTGAATACCCTTTACCTTTCAGGAGATGGTTCCCCTTCCTTTGCCGACCTCAATGGAGACGGCCTAATGGATCTGATCGTGGGTGTAAGTGGAAGTGTCGATCGCATCCAATACTTTGTTAATAATGGAGGCATCCAATTGGGTGAAGGAGCTGGCCGAATTACCTTTACTGATCAGTCAGATGACCCTTGGGATGATGTGGCCAAAACAGGCAACCCCTTCTATGGTATTTTTCCTGGGAGTGATCCAGTACCCTTCCTCATTGATTTTGATAGTGATGGCGACATGGACGTTTTCATTGGACATGATTATGACCAGATTGATGCCGGTGTAACCAGTGTACACTATTATGAAAATGATGGCAACAGTAACTTTTCGATAGGATCATTTACCACTTCTCCTATTGTTGACAACAGTCCTATCAATTATGGAGCCACGCCAAGCTTCGCAGATATTGATCAGGATGGAAATCTGGATTTCATCATGGGAAGACACTATGGAGATGTCCGTTTTTTCAAAGGCAACGGCACCAATTTCACAGAACAAACTGGCCCTTGGGATCCGATAGCCAAAACTGGAAACCCATTTGATGGTATTGATTTTGGGTACCAATCAGCCACCGCCTTTGCCGATTTTGATAATGACGGAGACTTAGATATGGTTTTTGGATCTGTTAACAGCAGCTATAAATACCAAGCGGGCGACAATTACGGCCTCAACTACTTTGTCAATCAAGGCAACGCAGTTTTTGAGAAGCAACCCTTCCTGAAAAATCCATTTAATGGAATAGACGTAGGACAGGAAGCAACACCTGTGCTGGTTGATATAGACGGAGATGGAGATCTTGATGCTGTAATAGGAGCCAAATATGCTGCAGCTGGCGGTGACCCTGAATTTAAAGTGTACACCAACAATGGTGGAGTTTTCTCTCCCGACCACGAAAGTTCGCTCGCTTTGATATCTCTGGAAGGATACAATTATAAGGTTATTCCTTCTTTCGTAGACATTGATAATGATGGTGACCTGGATTTATTTGTTATCGCTGATGATGAGACATTTTTTCTAAGAAACAATGAAGGAGAATTCGAAACTGAAGAAAGTCCTATTGATGTAATTGCTTATGTTAGCTCCGGTTACGAGGCAAGATTTTCAATTACATTCATGGATTTGGAGGGTGATGGTGATTTTGATGCATTTATTGGCAGTAGCACCAGTTCTTATTCCGGAGTGTCAAAAATTGATTTTATTGAAAATCAGGGTACACCAGAAGTTCCAAGTTTTGTAGGAGGTACTGAGCCTGCTCCATTTGACACTGAAATATTCGATCGGCAAGCCAGAGTAAGCAGCGCTGATGTTGACAATGATGGTGATATGGATATTGTGGTATCCGAGACCATCTATGATGGAGTTGAGAAGACTAATTTCCGGTTGTTTATCAATAATGGGGACGGATCCTTTACTGAAGATACCTTACCGATTCTTGGGCTAGAGAAAATATCAGGACGTAGTTCCATCAACTTAGTTGACTTTGATAATGATGGTGACCTAGATGCTTTTGTAGGATTGGGACGTTCCCTCTACTATACTGATGGAGGAATAATCTCTTATTACGAAAACGATAATCCAGCACCAGTCACCACCATTAATGCAGGTCCACGGATCTATATTTATGGATCTGGTCCTCTTGTGGTTGATGCAGCCCTAACAATTTCTGATAGTGATGCTGACCAAATCGCTAAAGCAGTAGTCGTTATACAAGGTTATGTAAATGGAGATTTGCTTGGTTTCACACCTCAAGGTAACGTCACAGGATCTTTTAATACTGGCACTGGTATTCTTACATTATCCGGTTTAGCTTCTGTTAGTGTTTATCAAGATGTACTGCGTTCAATAACTTATAATTATACAGGGGCACAACCTTCATCTGCCGGAAAAAAGGGAAGCAGTTCAGGGAGAACGGTGACCGTGAATAAGACAATTGGCTTTTCTGTATTTGATAGTGACCTCACTACTCCGTCCGTTCAAAGTTTAGCCATTTCCCTCACGGTTCCAAATGTAATTCCTGTAGTTGCCTCATCTGTAGGGGCTTCAACTTTTAGCATGGCTCCTATCTTTGTTGACGCCACTATAGCTGTATCAGATACTGACGATGCAGATTTAGTTGGCGCAATCGTTCAGATTTCAGCTTCCACTTTTGTGTCGGGTGAGGATGATCTTTTATTTATCAGTCAAAATGGAATTACAGGATCCTATAACGGTACTTCTGGTGTACTTGCATTAACCGGAATAGCCACTGTTGCAGATTATCAAACTGCATTACAAAGTATTCAATACCAAAATACATCTGGAACACCTACTGGGGCCACCCGAATAGTTGAGTTTTCTGTTGACGATGGAGAAAGTTTTAGTTCTGTTGTTAATAAAACGGTTAGTATAAGCGTTCCGCCCCCTAATGTGCCTCCAACCATTACTCCAAATCCAATTACAGTTGCGTTCAATGGATTGATAACTCTTGATCTCAGTACAATAGCTACAGATTCGGATGGAAATCTTGACCCTAACACTTTTGCAATTGTGCAGCAACCCTCAAGTGGGGTAACCGGCAGTATAGCAGGAACAACTCTCACCATAAACTATGCAGGTTCAAACTTTGCAGGGTCAGATAATGTAATTATTGAAGTATATGATTTAGCAAACTCGCGAGCTGAAGCTACCATTAACATTACTGTTAATAACCAAGCACCCTTAATTGCCAATAGCAGCCTTAATACTGCTATTGGCAATTCGGTAATCCTTGATTTATCAACCATAATCAGTGACCCAGATAATAATCTGAACCCACTTTCATACGCTGTAATTCCTAATGTAGCTCCAACTCCAACTAGGGTCGCTATGGCCACCATTTCAAATTCAATTTTAACTTTGGATTACACTGGTAGTAGTTTTGCCGGCACAGACTACGTAACCATCGAAGCTTGTGATCTTGGTGGTTTATGCACTTCCGCTGAAATCTCAATCATAGTGGCTGGAGAGGTAGTTGTCAGAAATGGAATGTCGCCAAATGGTGATGGGTTGAACGATTATTTCGACATTGCTAATATCACTGCTCTAGGCGCTCAAAATAAGGTGAGTATTTTCACCCGGTGGGGTGATAAAGTATTCGAAATTGAGAACTATGACAACATAAGCCGTAGATTTGAAGGTAAGGCTGACGGTGGAAAAGAGCTTTCAAGTGGCGTATATTTTTATAAGATTGAATTTTTAAACGGACAACCTGAACTCACTGGATACTTGACTATAAAGCGATAAGCATGAAAAAAACACTACTCGTCACCATTATCAATCTTGCTTTTATAAGCTTAAGCTTTGGACAACAGGATCCTCTGTATTCACAATACATTAATAACCCGATGGTCATCAATCCCGCCTACGCAGGGTTGAATAACAACTTCAATGCGTCCCTTTCCTATCGCACCCAATGGGGAGGGTTTGAAGGCAATCCAACTACTGTAAACGTCAATGGGCACATTTCTCTGGTGGATAATCGTGTGGGTGCAGGAGTACTCATCGTACAGGACAAGATTGGTAATGCTACCAATACTGAGTTTCAAGTAGCAGGCTCCTATAAATTGCAATTGGAGGACATGACTTTTAGTTTTGGTATGCAGGCCGGGTTGATCAACTTTCAAAGCAATTATAGTCAGCTAAACCTTGCCGATCCTGGAGATCCAGCATTTACTGGAAACGAGAATCTTAGCAAACCCAACATTGGCGCAGGTGCAGCCATTAAAAGTGAAAGGTTCTTCGTGGGCTTATCTGTTCCCCGCCTTTTAAGTACCACTTTCAAAAGTAGTATGGGTGAACAATTTGATCTGTACAATCAACACTATTATTTGTTCGGAGCTTATGTGTTCAACATGGGAACCCGTATCAGGTTAAAGCCGGGAATATTGTTAAAATCGGTAAAAGGTTCTCCCCTATCCACTGACCTTAACTTCAACGTTAACATTGATCAATTGTATACTGCTGGTGTGTTTACAAGGAACTTCAACACGTACGGCCTTCAATTGCAGGGACTACTTAAAGAGCAATTTCGGCTTGGTTACACGTTCGAAATCCCAACTGCCAGTTCAGTAGGATCACAGTTCAGTACCCATGAAATCATGCTGGGAATCCGGATGTCTGTACTTAATTTCCACGATCGATCCATCAGCAATTTCTAGTCATTTTATCATTTAATTACATCCGCCAGAACCTTTTACCCAAATTGGTGTTTTTCCACTAGTTATGAAGGTAGCGGTATCGCGTAAGGAACATTTTAATGCAGCTCATCGGCTCTACAATCCCGATTGGTCTGACGAAAAGAACGATGAGATTTTCGGGAAGT
Organism: Cyclobacteriaceae bacterium; assembly: GCA_049289315.1. Lineage (GTDB taxonomy): Bacteria > Bacteroidota > Bacteroidia > Cytophagales > Cyclobacteriaceae > ELB16-189. The sequence goes on along the minus strand of JBATLM010000239.1, from coordinate 5,241 downwards.
GTAATAATCCCAATTATCATGGTCATAATTACGAATTAATTGTAACGCTTGTTGGCGTACCCGACTCTAATACTGGGTATGTGTTTGATATGAAGGAGCTTAGCGATCTTATCAAAAAGCATATTCTTAAACAATTTGACCACAAGAACCTTAACCTTGATGTCGCCCAATTTAAGTCCCTCAATCCTACGGCAGAAAACATTGCAATAGTGATTTGGAAAATACTCAGGCCGCAGATAGACGATAAATTTGACCTTAAAATCAAACTCTATGAGACAGAAAGAAATTTCGTTGAATATCCAATCCATTAAACCTCTGGATGATGAGCTGGATGATGATCACGCCCTGTCATCATGGGAGACCCCTGTAAGACCTGATGCCTTTGACCTAAATGACGATCAAAAGGTGGACAAAATTGAAAAGCATTTCAAAGAAATCATGACCATTCTTGGCCTTGATCTCACTGACGACAGCTTGGCCGGAACACCTCGTAGGGTGGCCAAAATGTATGTGAAAGAAGTTTTTAGCGGGCTCAATCCTAAAAACAGACCTCACGCTCGGCTGTTTGATAATAAGTACAATTATGATCAAATGCTGGTAGAGAAGGACATCACTTTCTACAGCCATTGCGAGCATCACTTTGTGCCCATTTATGGCAAGGCACACGTATCCTATTTTTCGACAGGCAAGGTGATCGGTCTGTCTAAGATCAACCGTATCGTTCAATATTATTCCAAAAGGCCTCAGGTGCAGGAGCGCCTTACCGTGCAAATTGGTAAGGAAATTGAACGCGCACTAAATACACCAGATGTAGGAGTTGTCATTGATGCCAACCACATGTGTGTTGCCTCAAGGGGTGTTGGAGATACCAATAGTAAAACGGGAACAGCCTATTTCTCCGGGAAGTTCAAGGATGAGAACATAAAGCGCGAGTTCCTCAATTATATCAACAGCAAATAGGTTCAAGGTTTAAGATTTAATGTTCAAGATTCAGAACTTTGAACCTTAAATTTTGAATGTAATTGGTTTCGTTTTATCCACAGAGATTCCAAATTCCTGTCTCTTTTTAGTAACTTAGCCGTTCAACTAAGACTACTATTATGGTGTTCGATTTAGACATGATAAAGGCCGCATACAAATCAATGCCCGGCCGAATTGAAAAGGCAAGAAAAGTGGCTGGCCGACCACTTACCCTCACAGAAAAAATTCTTTATTCTCACCTTCATGCCGATCAGCGTATGGAGAAATTTGGTCGTGGTAAATCGTATGTAGAATTTACACCAGACCGCGTAGCCATGCAGGATGCTACGGCTCAAATGGCATTATTGCAATTCATGTCTGCGGGAATTCCCAAAGTAAAGGTTCCTTCAACCGTTCATTGTGATCACCTCATTCTGGCGAAAGATGGAGCTAAAAAAGATTTAAAAGATTCCATCAACGCCAGTGGCGAAGTATTCAACTTTTTGGAATCGGTATCGAATAAATACGGAATCGGATTCTGGAAACCTGGAGCTGGTATTATTCACCAGGTGGTTTTAGAAAATTATGCTTTCCCCGGGGGAATGATGATAGGTACTGACTCCCATACCGTAAATGCCGGAGGACTTGGAATGATAGCCATTGGTGTAGGTGGAGCTGATGCTGTGGATGTAATGGCGGGCATGCCCTGGGAGCTTAAATTCCCGAAATTAATTGGAGTAAAGCTTACTGGAAAACTCAGCGGCTGGACTGCCTCTAAAGATGTTATTCTTAAAGTAGCAGGTATCCTCACTGTGAAAGGAGGAACAGGTGCCGTAGTCGAATATTTTGGACCAGGTGCCAATAGCCTCTCTTGCACAGGAAAAGGAACCATCTGTAACATGGGTGCTGAGATTGGCGCCACCACTTCTACGTTTGGTTACGACCAAAAAATGGCAGAATACCTGAGAGGTACTGGCAGAAAAGAAGTAGCTGATCTTGCAGATAAAGTAAAGGAACACTTGACAGGAGATCCCGAAGTATATGCGAATCCCGAGAAATACTTTGATGAGGTGATAGAGATTGATCTTTCTACTTTGGAGCCCCATGTGAATGGGCCATTTACCCCAGATAGAGCAATTCCAATTTCAAAATTTGCTGAAGAAGTAAAAGCCAATAACTGGCCTCAAAGATTGGAGGTAGGATTGATCGGATCTTGCACCAACTCTTCTTATGAAGACATTTCCAGATCGGCATCCATCGCCAAACAAGCTGTTGACAAGAAATTGAAAGCCAAAGCAGAGTTTACGATTACTCCTGGCTCCGAGATGGTAAGATATACCGTAGACAGAGATGGCTACCTTGGTACATTTGAAAAAATGGGTGGTGTAGTATTGGCTAATGCTTGCGGACCATGTATCGGGCAGTGGGCACGCCATACCAATGATCCCAACAGAAAAAATTCTATCATTACTTCGTTCAATAGAAACTTTGCAAAACGAAACGATGGTAATCCCAATACGCACTCGTTTGTAGCTTCTCCTGAGATTACCACAGCATTTGCTATTGCAGGAGACCTAACCTTTAATCCACTTACTGACAAACTCACCAATGAAGATGGTGAGCAGGTAATGTTGGATGAGCCACGTGGCGTGGAGTTTCCTCCTAAAGGGTTTGATGTAAAAGATCCAGGATACCTCGCTCCTGCTAAAGACGGAAGCAAAGTAAAAGTGAGTATTGATGGTGATTCAAAACGACTACAGGCTTTGAGCCCTTTCCAACCCTGGGACGGAAAGAATCTCACAGGAATGAAGTTGTTGATCAAAGCGAAAGGAAAATGCACTACTGACCATATCTCTATGGCTGGTCCATGGCTAAGATTCAGAGGGCATCTTGATAACATCTCCAACAATACCCTGACAGGCGCTCAGAATTTCTTTAATGAAAAGACCGACAGCGTAAAGAATCAACTGACTGGCCAATATGGTACAGTTCCAGATACGCAACGCGCCTATAAGAAAGCTGGGGTCCCTACCATTGTAGTAGGTGATCACAACTATGGTGAGGGCTCTTCCCGAGAACATGCAGCCATGCAACCACGCCATTTGGGAGTAAGAGTGATACTGGTAAAATCCTTTGCTCGTATTCATGAAACCAACCTGAAGAAGCAAGGAATGCTTGGGGTCACTTTTGCCAATGAAGCCGATTATAATAAAATTCAAGAGAACGACACGATTGATATCATTGACTTGGTAAGCTTTGCTCCAAATAAGCAATTAACGTTGGCACTCAACCATGCAGATGGAAGTAAGGATACCATTAAGGTGAACCACACTTACAACGAAGGGCAAATTGGTTGGTTCAAAGCAGGCTCTGCGCTGAATCTGATAGCAAAGTCTCCAGATAAACCGAAGAAAAAGGCGGCCAAGAAAGCAGCAAAAAAGAAGACAACCAGCAAAGCTTCTCCAAAGAAGAAAGTGAAAAAGGCGGCAAAAAAAGTAAAGAAAGCTGCTAAAAAAGCGGCTACCAAGAAAAAAGCTACCGCTAAAAAGGCCAAGAAAAAGATTACCAAAAAGGTAGCAGCAAAGAAAAAAGCTGTGAAGAAAAAGGCTAAAAAGGTAAAAAGAGCTGTTAAGAAAGTAGCACGCAAAGCAGCTAAAAAGACTAAGAAGGTAGTGCGTAAAGTGAAGAAGCTGGCCAAAAAGGTTAATAGAAATACAAGGAAGGCAGCAAAGAAAGTGGTAAAGTCAGCTAAAAAAGTGAAAAGAAAAGTTGCTAAGAAAGTAAATAAGAAGTCGAGCAAGAAGAGGAGATAATTAAATATGAAAAAGCAAACAAAACCAATGATCACCCCAACCCGATCTATTACCAAAGAGACGGAAGCATTGCTCAATAAGCAGATTATTTTGGAAGGCCAGGCATCCGCTTATTATTTATCGATGGCATCATGGTGTGAAACTAAGGGATATGATATATCAAGTCAATTTCTCTATCATCATTCAGAAGAGGAAAGGATGCATATGCTAAAACTCTTCAAGTACATCAATACTGCTGGAGGTCATGCCCTCCAACCTGAAATGACAAGCATCAAGCATACTTTTAAAAGCTTAAGGGAGGTATTCGACCTGACTTTGGGACATGAAATCGCAGTAACAAAATCAATTAATAACCTGGTGGATCATTGCTTTAAGACCAAAGACTTTGCAACCTTCAACTTCCTGCAATGGTTTGTGAGCGAACAACGTGAAGAAGAGACCATTGCCCGTAGAGCAGTAGAACTATTTGATCTGATTGGAGAAGAGGGAGTTGGTCTCTTTATGATTGATCAGGAGATTGGAAAACTAGAAGCCTACGCTGCGAAAGTATCGCAAGGCGGGTAAATCACTTTGTCTTAAAAAAGGGTTCAACACCAGTAAGCACTGAATGTTGAACCCTTTTTTTATAAAATTTCTTTAAGAATTATTCTGAGCTCATTAAGCATCATGGCCGTGGCACCCCAAACTACCTCGTTGTCGATGTTAAAATGAGGCGCATTCATCTGATAGGTTTTGGCAGCGATAATTTCCCTTTTTAACATCGCATTATCAGGGAGAATGGACTCGATATCGCCATGAAATATCCTGGCTACTTCAACGGGATCAGCAACCAGTTGAGGTTTGCTTTTGGCATACCCAACGATAGGTACTACCATAAAATTGCTGGGGATCACAAAGAAATTACTGAGCTTACCAATTACCTTTATTTCATTCGTATCAATACCAATTTCTTCATTCCCTTCTCTTAGGGCAGTTTCCACACTGTCCTCCTCTCCTTCTGCTTTCCCACCAGGAAAACTCACCTGACCACTGTGCATACCAGAGTAATCTGGTCTTTTAATGAGCGGAAATACAATACGATCAGCATCCGGGTAAAGCACAATCAAAACACTTCCTGGTTTGGGAGGAGTTTTATGTGCAAAGTTGGGAATCTTTTTGCCGACAGGCATCGCTCGCATCATCTCATGTGCTACAGGTCCTGGTAAAGGTTCACGCAGCCTTAGTTCCAAATTGTCAACCAGTTTAGCAAAATCAATCATCTACACATTTTAATTAAATCTGCAGTCAACATGCCATCACCGGATTCGTCAGATAATGTGAATTGTTCACAGGCCAATGCTTGTTTCCCATTCTTAAAATAAGCCATACCCAAATAGAAGTGGATTCTGTCAATAAATGATTCCATTTCGTTTGCCTGAGTTAACAATCGCTCTGCATTAGGATAATCCTCTTTCATAAGGTAATAGAT
>JBATLM010000238.1:0-4325 GCA_049289315.1 Cyclobacteriaceae bacterium | reverse complement strand
GTTATGTACTCTCCATTGCCGGAAGTGTCCTTATTATTATGTCATTATTCTATTTTAAAAAGAAATATAACACGTGGGGCAGCGTTAGCTAACGTGATTAAATAAAAAATCCCAACCTGATATGATTGGGATTTTAGTGAGCCTGCAGGGATTCAAACCCCGAGTCTTCTGATCCGTAGTCAGATGCTTTATTCAGTTAAGCTACAGGCCCATTAAAATCAGCTCAATTAGAATTCTGAGCAGATAAGGACTGCAAAAATAGCGGAATAATTCTTCCGTGCAAAAGGTAATTTCAAACCAACTACCAAATTGAAGCAATTCAGTAGATCAAAACGCGTTTAAAATACCTGGATCATTGAAAGGTTTGGAGGAGAGTCTTCCCTGCCTGCGGCAGGAAGGTGATCCGTAGTCAGATGCTTTATTCAGTTAAGCTACAGGCCCAGAATCACCCCAGATAGGTTATCTAGGGCGTTGAATTGGTTTGCAAATGTAAAGGAATAAAATCTTTCGACCAAAGAAGGTCTTGGCGCCTGTCACCAAATAACCTATTTTTGATGCTTTAAAATTAAATTGGACTATGATCAGGAGTGCAGTTGTGTTCATCTTTTTTGTTGGAATTTCATTTTCCGCATTTTCTCAAGAGGTGTCAAAGAAAACGACAAGGGTTAATATCCCGGGTTCTTTTTTAGTAGATATAGGTGTCAATAATGGGCTAAGCGCACCGGACAATTTTGACACTGGTTTTTGGGGTTCAAGAACAATTAACCTTTACTACCAATACCCTTTCAGGTTGTGGGAAACCAAATTCAGTGTGGTTCCCGGTGCCGGACTTGGAATGGACAGATACAAACTCACTAATAATGCTACCCTCAGCCCCACCCCTGGAACTGACGGTACTTATGGGCTGATCGGTGCTAGCACGTTATACCCTGGTACAAGAAAATCAATGATAGTTACCAACTACTTCGATGTGCCAGTGGAAATCAGATTCGATTCAAACCCGGATGATATATCGAGAAGTTTTAATTTCGCTGTAGGTGCTAGGGGTGGCCTTTTGCTAGATGCCTTTACTAAAGTAAAGTACAAGGAGGATGGTGAAACAAAAACCATTAAAGACAAACAAAACCACGGCCTTAATGATATCCGTTATGGCTTCTACACTAGAATAGGTGTGGGCGGGTTCAACTTGTTCTTTCAGTACAACACTTCACAGTTGTTCAAGGTGGACAAAGGACCTGAAAAGACAAACATGAATACCTTTACCACAGGTATCTCCATCAACGGGTTCTAGTTTCCGGAGAAGTTGGGTTTTCTTTTTTCCAGAAAGGCGGCAACACCTTCTTTGTAATCACTTGTATTTCCTGCTATTTCCTGACAATAGGCTTCATAGTCAAGCATTTCTTCCAATGAAGACTGTGTTGACTTATTCAGCATTTTCTTAATAAGTCCAATGGCTTTAGTTGGCGCCTTTGCGAAATAGGTAGCATACTCAGCTACAGTACCATCCAATTGATCAGCAGGTACAGCTTTATTTATAAGACCTAATGTTTCTGCTTCCTTTCCTTTTATCCGGCTTCCCATCGTACACATCTCAAACGCCTTAGCTCTACTCAACATACGTGGGAGAAAAAAGGATGAACCTGAATCAGGTACCAGTCCGATATTTATGAATACTTCAATAAGAGTCGCTTCTTCTGCAGCTACAATCATATCGCAAGCCAAAGCCATTGAGCAACCTGCACCTGCTGCAACGCCATTCAATTTACAAATGATTGGCTTGGGCAAAGTTTGCATGGACATGATCAATGGATTATATCTCTTATGCAGCGAATCCAGGAAGGATCTTTTCTCCGTTCCTGATACAGCCTTCAAGTCCTGACCTGCACAAAAGGCTTTTCCCTCTCCGGTAAGCACTACTACGCGAGCTTCTTTATCGCGCGCTACGGATTTAAATGCATCCTGAAGCTCGTAGGTGATAGCATCATTTAAAGCATTGTACACCTCTGGGCGGTTAAGGGTAATAGTTACCACGCCCTCTTTCAACTCATACTTAATAAACTTGAAATCCATAATAATAAATTATATGTCAGAATAGAATTATCATTCCAAAAAAACCGATTGCAAATCCTGAAGTACTCCCAATCAGAATCTCTCGTGGTGTATGAGCATTGAGCGCTAGGCGCGCAGACATCACAACACCAGCAATCACAATAACAATAGCTGTAGGAATCAGTAAACTACCTATCTCCGAAACTTTATTCATGGGCAATATCATACCTACTGCCCCCCACATGGCAAGGCTATGTACACTTAGCTTATAAAAAAAAGTAATTACCGTAGCAAATACTACCATGGCACTCACAATTATCATCAATCTTAAAAGGTTGGGAATTGGGAACTTCCAATAAAACATGGCAGTGACAAACACATAAATGGCCGAGATAAAGATAAAGGGCAATATACGCTGATGCCGATGTGGCATAGTTAAATCCCTAATTGATCCGGTAAGTCTTAGGAGAAGAAAGTTAACAGCAGGAAGAGCAAAAGTGGTAACAAAGATGAGCAGGATGATCCAAAGTGAAGGTTGAGCAGGTTGTAATATTACTGGAAGAAAATAAGTTAGCAGTAAAAATAAATAGGTGGTCATCAACAAGGGATGAAAAACCGCAGAAATAACCTTAGCAGTTCCCTTCACCCCCTACAGTTCTTTACGTAAGCGCGCCACAGGAATATTTAACTGCTCGCGATACTTTGCAACAGTACGTCTTGCAATATTGTAACCTTTAGCTTTTAATAGATCCTCTAACTTATCATCAGAAAATGGTTTGCTCTTATCTTCTTTTTCGATCAGGTCTTTTATAATCTGCTTCACTTCACGTGAGCTTACCTCTTCTCCAGTGTTGGTTGCAATTCCTTCACTAAAAAAATATTTCAAAGGATAAACACCAAAGTCTGTTTGTACCGTTTTACTGCTGGCCACTCGACTTACAGTGGATATGTCCATATTGATAATCTGAGCAATATCCTTCAGAATCATCGGCCTCAATTTTGTCTCGTCACCTTCCTGAAAATAATCGTCCTGAAAGTCAACAATTGCACGCATTGTTCTCAAAAGTGTAAGTTGCCGCTGACGAATCGCATCAATAAACCATTTTGCAGCATCCAATTTTTGTTTTACAAAAGACACCGCCTCTTTCAGTTTCTTATCTTTCTTATCACTTTTATCATACGCTTTAAACATCTCATTGTATGATCTACTAATTCGCAACTCTGGTGCATTTCGAGAATTTAATGCCAATTCCAATTTTCCATTATTGTTTGACAATATAAAATCCGGAATTACATATTGGTTTTTAACCATTCCCGAACTGCTCTCACCTCCCGGTTTTGGGTTTAACCTTACGATCAATTCAATCGCATCCTTGATGTAGTCTTCATCATCAAGGTCTAGTTTCTTTAATATTTTCGGATAATGCTTCTTTGTGAATTCCTCATAGCATTCATTAAGAATCCGTTTCGCCACGATTACATCTACATCCTGTCCATCATCCATTCGCTCCAACTGAATTAAAAGACATTCTTGCAAGTTACGAGCTGCAATACCAGCCGGATCAAAAGCCTGAATTCTACTCAGAACTTCTTCCGCTTCATCCAATGTAGTTTCTATGCCCTGAGAAAATGCAAGGTCATTTACAATGGCTTCAAGGTCTCTTCTGATGTAGCCATCTCCTTCAATGCTCCCTATCAATTGTTTCCCTATTGTCAACTGATGATCATTGAGACCGAGAAAGCCCAGTTGTGTCATTAAAGTTTCGTGTAGTGACGATGAAGTCGGCATGGGCATTTCCTTGTCGTCATCATCATCTACATCATTATGGGTTTTATACCCACTATAATCATCATCCTGTAGGTAATCTTTTATATCAATATCTTCCTCCTTGGCTTCGGCCTCCTCTTCTGCAGCATCGTCTTTAAATTCATCCTCAGATTCTTCGGGCTCACCTTCTTCCAATACAGGGTTAATCTCCAACTCTTCCTCTATCCTGTTTTCCAGTTCTGCTGTAGGTACTTGCAACAGTTTTATAAACTGAATCTGCTGAGGAGACAGTTTTTGTTGTAATGACTGTGTAAGACCTAATTTCTGCATGTGCTCCTTTTATGACGCTAAATTACCAATTCAGGCCATCTGTTAAAAATGCTTTATTCCTCCACGATGGTGTATATATTCAACCAATGGATTTGACTTAATATAAGGTAAAGGTGGGTTGTTTTACCTCAAGGCTTTGATAAAAATTACAAATTCACGTTTTTTGCGTGCCCAATAG
>JBATLM010000237.1:0-21436 GCA_049289315.1 Cyclobacteriaceae bacterium | reverse complement strand
GGCTTTTGCCCAATCTGTTGATGCTTTTAATATATCCATGTCTTTAAGTTTAAAAGATTCTCTAATTTAAAGATTCCACTTCAAGCCCGTTGCCTTTTCAGATACTTCCCACAACTTCGCTGCTACTGGTTTATCCTTTGCATGTGGCTCTAATTTACATTCGCCAACCGGACCAGTCCAATAATTTCGTCCTGTAGGACCATAAAAACCACCTTCTTTTAGTTTTGGTTCTGTGGCACACATCAATTCTGGATACGAACCTTTTTCTGCTGATTGCACCATTGGAGACAACTTCATGATTTGCCATATGAACCGTGTCATTAAACTACCGCTGGTTTTGATTAGAGAAGTAGCAGAAGCACCTGGGTGACAAGCATACACTTTTACATTAGTATTGCCAGCCTTTTTCAATTTGTCTTGTAATTCATATACAGTCATGATTTGTGCTAATTTGCTCTGGCTATAGGCATCATTGCCATTATAGTTTTTGTCCCAGTTCATATCGTCAAACTTGATAGTCTTTATACCCATTTTGTAGCCTTCACTTCCCACAACCACGATACGCCCTTTTGATTTTTCAATCAATGGAAAGAGTAGACCTTGGAGTGTGAAATGCCCGTAGTGGTTTACGCCAAGCTGACTTTCAAAGCCATCAGCAGTAAGTTTCTGATTTGGCACTTGGGCAATAGCACCGTTACACATCAATGCATCGATACTTGACACCTTCTCAAGTACCTCTTCTGCTGCTTTTTTTACTGAAGCCTGTTCTGCCAAATCCATAAGGATAAATGACACGTCTATAGTATTACCAAGCTCCTTTTTCAAAGTCGCAATCACATCGTTTGATTTTTTAGCATTGCGGTTTAACATCACCACTTTTGCGCCTTTGGACAGCAGTATCCGCGAAGCTTCAAATCCTGTCCCGCTTGTAGTCCCTGTTATAAGGTATGTTTTACCTTTAAGCGACCCAATTCGTTCAGGTGTCCACCCTTGTTTTTCAAATTTACTTGTACTCATCTTTCCTTATTTTTTTTGTTTAAAAGAATAAGACAAAGGTCAGTATTGTGATGCGTAGTTGGCTTATACGCAATTTCGAATGATGTATACTTTTTGGTTTTCAGAAATTATAAACAACAAATAAACAAAGTGTTCTTTGGGAACTCTTGGCTCTTTTGCTTGCTTTGGTATCGCAAAGGCATTGTGCGGCAAGCAAACGTGCCAATGTTCGAAGCACTGTACTGTCCGCGCGGCATTGTTTACAACAATTGGGTGTCACACACTGTGTGTGATATATCCCCTAATGTTTCTATTTGCAAAAACTCCTCACTCAAATCCATTCCGCATCTATCCGTATACTATACCCATAGCATGCGTATAGTATACGAACCCATTCCTTAAAATTTTCGCAAAATAATAATTTGAAATACAGTATGAAACAGCCTATGAAATCACCTCGTCAAAGGCCTTGGTGAATTGTTTCATTTCATCCAATGTGCCTATGCTCACGCGACACCATTCTTTTCCCTGGTAATCCCAGATGCGCATCATGATGTTTTTCTGTTGCATTTTGGAAAGGATGGTTTTGCCATCAATAGGAGCTGGGAAGAACATAAAGTTAGTATGTGATTTCCCATGGCTAAAACCTTTTTTCTTTAGGTAGCCTTCAAGATGTCCTCTCGCTTCAGTGTTTTTAGTCCGGCTCAGATTCATGAATTCAGTGTCGCTCAGTACTGCTTTGGCAGCCGCAATGGCATGCTGACTAATTGGAATTCCCATCTGGTATTGAGATATCTTTTTAATCAAATCCGGTTTGGCCACAATGTATCCGATGCGTAGACCTGCCAGGCCATATACTTTTGAAAAAGTACGAGACACTACCACATTCATCCCCTTCTTCACAAGATCGATGTTAGTTACTTTCTTTTGTACCTCTGGCTCCAAAAACTCCAGGTACGCTTCATCGGAGTACACCAATGTTTTCTTTGATATATCCTGACAGAAGGGAGATACTATAGAAGGGTCAACAAGTGTGCCTGTTGGATTATTGGGGTTACACACAAAAACAAGTTTGGTTTTTGAATTGACACGCGAAGCCATGGCTTCATAATCAAACTCCAGTTTATCGTTCAGGTTTACTTTATCCCATTTTGCATTAAATACATTGGCATAGTCCATCATCTCCGTGAAGGTGGGGAAGCCCGAAAGTATCTCTCCATTATTCAATCCAAATGCTACGCCAGCCTCGCACAAAATTGAACCTGAACCAGCTCCAAGGTGAACATGATCAGCATCTACACCTTCTTTGTCCGCAATCATTTTCCTCAACTCCGATTGCGCTACAAAAGGATATCGATTGCTTTCTCCTAAGTTCTTTATAATGGCTTCTTTTGCTTTGTCAGAAGGGCCATATGGATTTTCATTCGCATTCAACCTTATGTTGTTTCCATTAGGCGAATAAGGATTTATTCCCCATTGATGTCTTTCTGCAGCACTTACCGGGCCGGCAAAAATATTATCTACGAACATGGGACTTAAAGTAAGTCCGGCTGTCAAGGCAATGGAAGATTTAAACCAATCTCTGCGTGATAGTTGAGCTTTCATGAGGAAGGGATTTGATTTTGTAGTAACTAAAGTTAACAAAATTCAAAGCCCAACAAAATCCCCAAGACCGGCACCAACCGAAAATCAAGGCTGAGCGCTCAAAAACAGCCTCTACGCTTTTGGAAGGATCCCCATCTGTTGCATCAGAAAGGTAGCATTGGCTTTATTAGCAACACCTTGGTGGAGGGTGTAATCAAAAGTTAATTCGTTGTTCTCGATTTCACTTTCGAAGCAATAATTACGAATAGAGGTTGGAAATTTTTTCTCCAACTCACCCAGCACCACATCATGAGATGCCAGCATCAGCAGTACATCATGAGAAACAAACTGATTGAGCAAACCGATTGATCCCTCTTGTTTATCCTTTGAATTGGTACCTCGCAGAATTTCGTCTAACAAGACCAACATGGGTTTACCACTCCTCACCTCCTCCATGATTCCTTTCAATTGACTTAACTCAGCATAGAAATAAGACTGATGATCTACCAACGAATCGGTGGCGCGCATACTGGTGTGTAAAGAAATAAGTGGGCATGCAAAATGCTTTGCGCAAACTGAAGACCCTGAGAGCGCTAAAATTAAGTTCACCCCCGCTGTTCTCAAAAAGGTACTTTTACCTGCCATGTTGGCCCCTGTTATCAACATGATATTCTCAGGCCCCATTTTGAAAGAGTTGTTCACACGGCCCTTTGATGCAATCAGCGGATGTCCCATATCATCGGATTGGATGCCAAGATCATCCTGAAGTATTGGAAAGAAATTGTCTGGGTTATTGAAGTGGAAGGTTCCCAACGAATTAAGCGCATCTACCTCTGCAAGCTTATCCAACCAACCTTTTACCATCAGTTTGTTTATTGACCTCCACTTTTCGAGGCGGTAAAGACATTGCAAATCGTAGAGGTAAAGGCTATTGCCAAACATGGAGGCAATGTCATTCTTTCTTGCTTCAAACGCATTTACCAATTGCGAAAATTTCTTAATACGAACCGATGCGTCTTTGGCCTCATCTTGAATTTCCAGTAAATGACTGCTCGTAAATTTAGCATCAGCAATTTTATTCATCAACTGAGCATACTTATCGAAGAGCACTTTGTGGTGAAACAAAGCAAGTTCTGCCTTTGTAACTTCTTTGGATTTAAATGAAATAAATATCCATTGCACTCCCCCAAATAAAAAGAGTAATGGAAAATAGATTGTGTCGTAAATAGTAAGGCCAATGAGTGCTATTGAAATGATTGGAAAAAGCACCAATAATATTTTATACAAAGTCTTTCCAAGTAACACATCTGGCTCTTTCAGCCAGTTGAACATACCTTCGTTCTCCATCGTACTGTTGTGCAGCAAATGACCTTGAGCCCAAAACCATTGGCGGAATTCAACATCTTGTGCCAATTCCTTAACCGCCTCTTGTCTTTTTATAATAGAGTCAGTCGTTGGTTGAGCCATTAGCAAGTCTTCTGCAAGTTTTTTCTCACCGATAGCTGTTCCGCAGCGATTCAAATATTGAAATAAGGAGCCAGACCCAAACAAATCCAGATCATAGCTATAGGCATGGTGAGGGTTGACAAATGCTTTCCCGTCATTAAACTCAGAATATTTATTTTCGAGAACTTCTAATTCCAGCTGGTTTAGTTTTTCGAGTTTACTATATAGGTCATGCCTCGCCTGAATTTTTCCATGCCATGAAACAAGAAAAACAAAAAGAATAATTATTGGAATTAAGGCGTACCAGTAACTGGTGTTTAAAAATGCCAGATAAACAATGTAAAAAAATAATAGTGCAACCCCTGTTCTTGCCCAGGCAATCTTCTGAATTGTCTTTTTTAGTGCTTCACCTATTTTATTAAATTCACTTTTACGGGTGATGTAAAAATGATGCAGGTCCGTCATGTAATCTTGGCTTAAAAGTTCTTATAACGAACGTTCAATGATCTGCATAAGTTGCCCCAGATACTGCTCGTCTACTTCATCGAAGTCGTTGAGCTTGTCACTATCCACGTCCAACACCATCACCACTTCGTTATTTTTAAATACAGGCAATACAATTTCTGATTTGGAACCCGTGCTACAGGCAATGTGCCCAGGGAATTCATTGACATCCGGAACAATTCGGGTTTTCTTTTCTTGCCACACCGTTCCACAAACTCCTTTTCCCATTCGGATGCGAGTACAAGCAATAGGCCCCTGAAACGGACCCAAGACTAACTCATCGCCTTTTACTAAATAAAAGCCTACCCAGAAAAAATTCATTGACTCATGAAGGGCCGCAGAGACATTAGCTAGATTAGCAATTAAATCAGACTCACTACTTACAAGTGCCTCCAATTGAGGCAAGAGCTCTTTGTATTTATCTGCCTTATTTGTTCCCGATATTATTAATTGCTCGGCCATATTTATTTAGGATGCGCTGGCGGAAGGGTTGATGTCTTTTGGCTTCTCCTCCTTCACTGTTTCAGTACTTTCGGAAGAAGTTGCCACCGCTTCTCCCGTTTCCTTAGCTAACTGATTTTCATCTATGTTAGTTTCACTCAACTCACTTCCATCTTGTTCAGAGAGACTCTCCGTAAAGAATCTTTTTTGAAAAACAAGAATAGTGGCTACTCCGATAAATATGGATGAGTCGGCAATATTGAAGACGGGGCTAAAAAACAAAAAATATTCCCCGCCCACTAAAGGCATCCATTCCGGCCACATAAAATCAAACATTGGAAAAAACAGCATATCAATCACCTGTCCATGAAACCAAGGTGAGTAGGAACCAATAGGTTGATTGCCCAAAAACACACCATAAAATGTACTGTCAATAACATTTCCCACTGCTCCACCGAGTATCAAAGCCATGCTTATCAAAAAACCTTTGTGCGCTTTTTTAAGGGTCATCTGATAGAGGTAGTAAGCTATCCCTATCATTGCCCCTATTCGAAAAATAGTCAAGGCTAACTTCCCAAATTCATTTTCCCATCGGATACCAAAAGCCATACCCGGGTTGAGTAAATAGTGCAACTTGAACCACTCCCCAATTACATTGATCTCTTCATGCAAATACATGTAGTTGTAGACCAACAACTTGCTGGCTTGATCAATCAAGATTATTACTAAGGCTATTATATAATATTTACGTGCACTCATTTCACACTTATCTTCACTTTCAACATATATTCATCCATATCCACTTCTTTAGCCTCAGCAACTTTGTCTTTTAACTCCAGACTCACTGCCTGGGTTTCGGTGCTGATGTATTCTTTGAACTCGGAAAGGGCATCCGTCACAGCATCTCCTTGCCCATTTTGAGCAGTTCCTTTTTCGACTTCAATATTAATTTTATCCAAAATTTCCAGTCCCATCTCCTTTCTCAGGTTTTGGATTCTGTTTACAAAGTCACGGGCAATACCTTCCTGCTTAAGCTCGTCTGTAATGGTAATATCAAGAGCAACCGTTATGTCTCCTTCAGAAGCCACAGACCATCCCGGAATATCCTCAGAACTAACGACCACATCCTCCAGCACAAAATCAAAACCTCCTTTGGCAAGTGTTCCTTTCTCCACAACAGCAATATCTTCTTTGGTGAAGGTGTCTATCACAGTTGCAACATCTTTCATCTTCGGTCCATATTGCTTCCCTAGTTTAGCAAAATTGGGCTTTACCTTTTTCACCAAAATACCGGAAGTATCATCTATGTACTCTATTGATTTTACATTCACCTCCGCTTTGATAATCTCCTCTACATTTTTCACTCTTGCCGCAAACTGATCATCTAAAACGGGTAGCATCACCTTTTGAAGTGGCGTTCTCACTTTGATTTTACTAGTTTTTCTGATCGAATGAACAAGCGAGCTTACGCGCTGGGCGTAATCCATCGCTATCTCCAGCTCATGATCAATTCTATTTGCTGCTGGTTTTACAAAATCAGTGAGATGAATAGACTCATGGCGCAATGGCGAATTATTGGTCTTGGCCGTTTCGCGAATATTATCTGTCAGGTTCTTGTACAACCACTCTGAAAAGAACGGTGAGATGGGAGCCATCAACTGACCCACCACCATGATGCATTCGTGTAGCGTTTCATAGGCTGCCTTTTTATTTTCGGTCATGGCCATCTTATCCCCTGCAGTAGGCTGCCAGAATCTTTTTCTATTCAACCTCACATACCAGTTGGACAAATGGTCATTGACAAACTCCTGAATAGCTCTTGCAGCCTTAGTGGGTTCGTAGTCATTGTAGGCAGCCGTAACTTCTTCTACTAATGATTGCAGCTTAGAAACAATCCACTTGTCTAGTGGAGCTAATTGCTCGTAGGCTACATTATTTTTTTCTTCCTTTTCAAATCCATCAATATTCGCGTACATCGCAAAGAAAGAATAGGTGTTAAGCAAAGTTCCAAAGAACCTTCGCTTTACCTCCACAATTCCCTCTTCATCAAATTTCAAATTATCCCATGGTGGTGCATTCTCAATCATATACCAACGCACTACATCGGGGCCATACTTATCTATGATCTCAAATGGGTTCACCACATTTCCTTTACTCTTCGACATTTTATTGCCACTCTTATCGAGTACAAGTCCATTAGAAATCACATTTTTAAAGGCCACACTATCGAAAAGCATAGAAGCGATAGCATGAAGGGTAAAGAACCACCCACGGGTTTGATCTACACCTTCTGCAATAAAATCAGCCGGGTAGCTCTTTTCAAAAATGTCTTTGTTCTCAAATGGATAATGTAACTGAGCATAGGGCATCGCACCGGAATCAAACCACACATCGATCAGGTCAGCCTCACGCTGCATAGGCTCACCGGACGCACTTGCCAGAACAATCTCGTCTACATAGGGTCTGTGCAAATCGAATGATGGATCGTTAAACGCTGGATTCTTTATACCAAACTTTTCAGCATGTGTAATTTCATTACCTAGTTCTTCAAGAGATCCAATACACTTTTCTTCCTTTCCGTCCTTGGTTCTCCATATAGGCAATGGCGTTCCCCAATAACGTGACCGCGATAAATTCCAATCCACTAAATTCTCCAACCAATTCCCAAAACGGCCTGTGCCTGTTGAGGCAGGCTTCCAGTTGATGGTCTTGTTAAGTTCTACCATGCGGCCTTTTATCGCAGTGGTTCTTATAAACCAAGAATCCAACGGATAGTATAATACGGGTTTATCCGTGCGCCAGCAATGAGGGTAGCTGTGCTCATACTTCTCTACTTTGAAAGCTTTGTTCTCCTCTTTTAAAATGATAGAGATGATGACGTCTGTATTTTTATAATCAGGATGTGCTTCATCCTCGTTGGTATAATTTTTAACGTAGAAGTCGTCTTCAGTTAAGGGCTTGTGCGTTTTGATTTTGAACTTATTCACACCCTCCAGCAACTTGGCTCCTATCTCTTTTACAAATTTTCCTTTGCGGTCTACTGTGGGGAGTTCACTGCCATCAATATCTTTTATGGTAAGGGCAGGAATTCCATTTTGCTTAGCTACTTTAAAGTCATCCGCTCCGAATGTCGGTGAGGTGTGCACTACACCGGTACCATCTTCTGTTGTCACAAAATCTCCGGCCACTACCTGAAAAGCTTTGCCTGCATCGTAGAAAGGTTGTAGGTAAGGCATGAGTTGTTCATACTGAATACCTACTAAATCTGAGCCCTTCAGTTCATTGACAATCTCGAATGGGACAGTTTTATCTCCCGCTTTATAATCACTCAGTTTAAGGCCTTTGTTTTTTTCCGAGAAATAACGGCTCAATAAATCTTTAGCAAGAACAACACTTATGGGTTGATGCGTGTATTGATTAAATGTGTTAACCTGAACATAGCTAATTTTTTCACCTACTGCCAACGCAGTATTCGAAGGCAGCGTCCAAGGAGTTGTCGTCCACGCAAGGATAAAGACATCTCCTTTATTGCTTTTAAAAAGTGAATCGGAATTTTTATCCTTCTTCACCTTAAACTGTGCCACAACAGAGGTATCCTTTACGTCTTTGTAACAACCAGGCAAATTCAATTCGTGCGAACTTAATCCTGTTCCTGCTGCTGGTGAATAAGGCTGAATGCTATAGCCTTTGTACAACAAATCCTTTTCGTACAGTTGCTTCAATATCCACCACAGTGACTCTATATAATTCTTTTCGTAAGTAATATAAGGATGATCAAGATCAACCCAGTAACCCATTTTCACGGTAAGGTCATCCCATTGATCCTTAAACTTCATTACCGTCTCGCGGCATTTCTTGTTGTAGTCTTCAACAGAGATTTTAGTACCAATGTCGTCCTTGGTAATACCCAATTCCTTCTCCACCTGTAACTCGACAGGAAGACCATGCGTATCCCATCCTCCTTTTCGCTTTACCTGATATCCTTCAAAGGTTTTAAATCGGCAAAAAATATCTTTCACCGTACGCGCCATCACGTGATGAATACCAGGCGTGCCATTGGCAGAAGGTGGCCCTTCATAAAAAGTGAATGTTGGCTTTCCTTCTCGGCTACTTACCGACTCTTCAAATATTTTGTTTGCCTCCCAAAACTCCAGCACCTCTGAAGCTATCTTCGCAAAATCCAGTTCTTTGTCTTCGTTATATCGTACCGACATTGGTTACTTTAAAAATCTTAAAACTTCAATTATACTTTGCTCTACTCTGCTGCGCTGTGCCTATTGTGAATTTTGATTTTACTGAGATCCACATGGTCGTCTTCGGCCTTAGGGAAAGAATCAGGATCAAAATCATCAATCAATGCATGCTTCTTATAACTGCCACGATCAAATGTCATGATCAATGATGGCAGCAAAATCAAGTTGGTCACCATTGAAATAAGCAAAGTGGTGGATGTGAGCATACCCAACGCTATTGTTCCTCCAAATGAGGAGAAGGTGAAAATGATAAATCCGGCAAACAATACGATGGATGTGTATATCATACTCTTCCCTACCTCCAATATGGAGTTGCTAATAGCAACGGGCACAAAAAAGCTTGTTGCGTGCAGCTCCTGTCTGTATTTAGCCAAAAAGTGAATGGAGTAATCCACCGAAATACCAAAAGTGATGCTGAAGATAAGCACCGTACTTGGCTTCAAAGGAATCCCAAAATAGCCCATGAGTGCTGCAGTGATCATCATGGGGATAAAGTTGGGTATCAATGAAATGGCAATCATCCGAACGTTGGCAAAAAGCAAACCCATCGTAATAGCGATTAGTCCAAATGCCAGTAGTAAGCTTCCTCTCAAATTCTCAATCAAAAACTTATTCCCTTTGATAAACAAAGGAGTAGTTCCCGTTATAGTAGCTGTCATGTCTGTATCGGCAAACATGCTGTCAATTTTAGGCTGAATAACCTGGCTCACCAGCGAGTCCATTTTATCTGAGCCCACATCTGCCACTTGCATGGATATGCGCATCACTTGCATGTCTTCGTCTACAAACGATTTGAACAACCCTGAGCTATCAGATTGCCCTTTCATATACCTTAATATAAAACCTCGCTCGCGGTTGTCAGGTAAAGTATAACGATCTGGGTTATTGTTATAAAAAGCTTGCTTTGCTGCTTTCACAAAGCTGACCAATGAAACAGGTCTTGAAATATCTTTTTGCTGAGCAAGAAACTGCTCAAACTCATCAATTTTTTTGAGGTTCTTCACATCAATTACGCCACGTCTTTTCCCGGTGTTCACAACAATTTCGAGTGGCATCACTCCACTAAAATTCTCTTCAAAGAACACAAGATCTTTCTTCACCACACTTTCTTCTGGCAGATCATCCACCATAAACGAAATAGAGTGGAGCTTTGACATTCCTATAATTGCAAAAACAACAGAAGTAACCGCCACTATATAGATCACTATCCTGTGCCTGTGCACTACCAAATCCACCGCGCTAAGTGCTTTGTCAAATACTTTTACATCAAGATGCTTTAAATGTTTTGCCGATGGTGGCGGCATCCATGAAAAGACTCCAGGAATCAAAATCAGGCTCACCACAAAAGTGGCCATCACATTGATACCTGCTACAATACCAAACTCTCTCAGAATAGTAATGTCTGCGCTCAGCAAAACTAAAAATCCAATAGCAGTGGTTAGGTTGGTTAAGAAAGTAGCCAATCCTACTTTGCGGACCACACGGCTTATCGCCAATATCTTATTACCATGAGAGACAAACTCTGTATGGTATTTATTCATCAAATAAATCGCATTCGGTATTCCTATCACCACGATGATTGGTGGGATCATTCCACTAAGTAACGAAATCTTAAACCCAAAGAGGGCGATCGTACCCAACACCCAAATAACAATAATGCCTATAACAATGAGTGGGAAGATGACTGCCCTGAAGGACCTGAAGAATACCAATAGGATGATTCCTGTAATAATCACAGAAACCAACAAGAATATCTTTAACTCCTGACCAACCTGACTTGTAATAACAGAGCGGACAAATGGCAAGCCTGCATAGTGCAATGCAATACCTGTTTTCTCAGAAAAGACTTCACCAGCTTCTATGATCTGATCAGTCAACCCAACCCTTTTTGAAGAGTTAAGTACTTCTTTTTGTATGGAGATGAGGATTGCAATTGCTCCATTCTCTTCATTAACAATCTGACCTATATAAAACCTTTGCTTTTTTGCTTCTTCCAACAAACTATCCAACTGTGCCTGACTGGTAATCTTACCAGGAAAAACATCTGTTAGAACAAAGCGGGTTTCTGCAGTATCTTTTTCGATTTGTTTGATCTGTGGAAGCGAGATCACATCATTCACTCCCGTCATGCCCTTTACTTCAACACAAAACTGGCGCAGCTTCTCAAAATTTTCATATTGATAGATAGCACTGTCTTTCAAACCAACAGCTACAATATTACCGTCTTCTCCAAACTGCTTGCGGAACTCTGTAAAGAAGACTTGCTCAGGGTCATTGGCGGGCACGGTTCCCCTGAAATCATAGCTCATTTCTGCATTTCGGGCATGATAACCCATAAAAAGGGTGATCAATCCGATGAGTATAACTAGCGGAAGGCGGTATTTAATAATGAAGTGTGCGAGACGAGTCCACATTGATTCGAGCGCAAAATTTTATGAAACGGCAAAGCTAAGGATTTTTGCCCTGAACTAAGGCCAGGAAGTGGATAAATGGAAATCAAAAAGTCCTGAATTTCAGGGGTTTTAGACTAACTCAGTTCAATGAGATTCCCTTGATTTTGCGGTAAAGTGAAATCGCATGCCGATCCGTCATCCCTGACACAAAATCGATGATATTTCGCAGCATGAGGTAATGCGAATCGGGGGCCGTTTCAATTCCAGACCTTATTTCAGGAGGGAGCAGTCGGTAAAGATTCTCGTATTTCTTAGGAAGTTTACCCTCCACCTTAAACTTTCCAGCCTTTGAGAACTCTTCTAACAATCCGGGAAGCACTTCATAGCCAGCGGATTCAATTTCTACCACATGGCGGGCACGATATATTTTCTCTATGGAAAGATGGGTGATAGCATCAAGCGCTTGAGCCGATTGACAGTGATCAGCCAAAGCCTGATCGAAAGTATTATTTAAGATGGCAGCTTCATTATCCAGAAAAACGGAGGTGCATTCGTCTATCAATCTACCGATAGCCAACGCTCTCAAAACGCCAATCTTCTCATCCTGACTGGGTATTCGATCTAATTTACCTCTGTCAAAACTTTCTTTCAATATTCCAGCGAGCAACTCCACGGTCTCGTCAAAGCTTACCAAACCGAGTCTGCAACCGTCTTCAAGGTCTATGATGTTATAACAGATGTCATCTGCTGCCTCCACCAAGAAAGCCAAAGGATGTCTGCTCCATGATTGCTCACCACTTTGATGCAATTCTAAATGCAAGGCTACTTCTCCAAACAGCTCTTTTTCCGTTTGGAAGAATCCGTATTTCTTCTGACTCTTCTTCGTTTTATCTCGGCCTTCCATTTTTGAAGGGCACGGATATTTGGTAAAAGCGCCTAGTGTAGCATAAGTAAGCTGAAGTCCCTGGTATTGATTTTTATTCAGGATACGAAAGCCCTGTGCATTTCCTTCAAACTGAATGAGGTCTGCCCACTCTGCTTCTGACACCAAAGATTGGAAAGCCTGACCTACTTGTTGATGAACAAAGAAATCAGAAATTCCATCCTCTCCGGAATGGCCAAATGGCGGATTGCCAAGATCATGTGCTAAAGAAGCCGCAGCCACAATGGCCCCAAAATCAAAAGCCGAATATTCAGACAAAGCAGCATGGCGTTGAAGCACAGCCTCTCCAACCTTTTTTCCCAACGACCGACCCACACTCGATACTTCCAGACTATGCGTTAGCCGTGTATGAACGAAATCGTGTTCAGGAAGTGGATGTACTTGCGTCTTGTCTTGTAACCTTCGAAAGGGATGGGAGAAAATAATGCGGTCGTAGTCTTGCTCAAAGGCACTGCGAAATACTCCGGTACTGGATTTTTTAGCACCTACCCTTTGTGAAGACAATAAAGAAGACCACTGCATGCGTAAAAATTTTTACAATGATAACCAAGGCACCTAGTCTTTCTAAGCGCTGGCTGAATAAATGGCCGGATTCTGATTTAGCAACGCACACAACACATTATATAATCCCGGCATTTCTCTATAAAGTTGCGTAGGCCGTTCGAAAAAATTCTCAATGGCTACTGCAAAAAATTCGTGTGTATTCATACAAGCGTATGGCCTGAAAAATCTGACTTGTTCGTGATCGGGAACATCACAAACTTTGATGCCATAAGCATCTAGCTGTTCTAACAAACCTTCATTGAAGAACTGGTATTCATCATTTCGGATTATATTCTCCAGTCGCAGCGCATGGGCCATTTCGTGAATTCCAAGATTAACGCCATCCCGCTCGGGTTTAAGATAACTCAATACAA
Source organism: Cyclobacteriaceae bacterium (assembly GCA_049289315.1). Taxonomy (GTDB): domain Bacteria; phylum Bacteroidota; class Bacteroidia; order Cytophagales; family Cyclobacteriaceae; genus ELB16-189. Next base: position 7,959 of record JBATLM010000237.1, on the reverse strand, counting down.
AGCTATGCCATGACAGTACAATCATTCCAAAAGCAGGATTGACTTCGCCTTTATGAAAATTTTTGGTGATGGAAGAATAATAGTCATTCGGGTATATCAGTATTCTCTTGAAGTGAGACAAGTAAACGCCATTCAACCCAAAGGTAAGTTGTACAGCTGTTGCCGCTATGAGCACTTTCATCTCATCTGTAACGCTATCAAAATTCCTCGGAATAAAAATTTTAGAATAAATGATATCACAGAGCTTTTGCTCAAACCTTGATTTGTCATTCGCTGTAAGCTCGTTATAGTAAGGGAAGTATTTAATTAGTATCTCGCGATACACTGTGGGTATTGGCACCACCTTACTTCTGATGGGACCTGTTGATCGTACCACCTCGCCATATCCTTCCCGAAGTTCACCCTTATATCTGAAGACAACTATAACAATAATACCCGCTATCAGAATAAAGGCTGTCATGATATTATTCTATCTTCCGAATAAGTGCGCTAAGTGAGCAAGAATCAGCCAATCTATTTTTCAACGAAGAAATTTCAACACGCTCTTGCTGCATCGTATCTCTATCGCGAAGTGTTACCGTGTTGTCTTCAATTGTTTGATGATCAACCGTCACACAAAAAGGAGTTCCGATGGCATCCATTCTACGATATCTCTTACCTATGGAGTCTTTATCTTCGTAGTAACAATTGAAATCAAGTTTTAAATCGTCCATGATTCCCATTGACTTCTCAGGCAGTCCGTCTTTTTTAATCAAGGGCATAATCGCCACCTTATTGGGAGCAAGCGCTGCTGGTATTTTCAACACAGTTCTTTCACTACCATCCTCCAATTTTTCTTCTGTATAAGCGCTGGACAATACTGCTAAAAACATCCTATCCAACCCAATAGAAGTTTCCACCACATAAGGGATATAACTTTTATTCTCCTCGGTATCAAAATACTGTAGCTTCTTTCCGGAGAACTCCTCATGACTTTTCAAATCAAAATCTGTACGGGAATGAATCCCTTCCAGTTCTTTAAAGCCCATGGGAAAATTGAACTGAATGTCACAAGCCGCATTGGCATAATGCGCCAGGTTGAGATGATCATGGAAACGATAGTTCTCTTCACCCAACCCAAGAGTCTGATGCCATTTCATTCTTTTCTCTTTCCAGAACTCATACCACTTCATTTCTTCGCCCGGCTTTACAAAGAATTGCATTTCCATCTGCTCAAACTCACGCATTCTGAAAATAAACTGACGCGCTATGATCTCGTTGCGGAATGCTTTACCAATTTGTGCTATACCGAAAGGTATTTTCATTCTACCCGTTTTCTGAACGTTAAGGAAGTTGACAAATATTCCTTGTGCGGTTTCGGGACGCAGATAAATTTTGGATGCATCACCTGCCACCGAACCCAACTCCGTTGAAAACATTAAGTTAAACTGACGTACATCCGTCCAGTTGCGCGACCCTGAAATAGGATCAGCAATTTCCAGATCGATGATCAACTGACGAAGTGCCTCCAGGTCTGGCTTCTCGATAGCATCCTGCATGCGTTTATTAATGTCATCAATTTTTTTCTGGTACTCGACCACCCTTGGATTAGTGGTCAGATACATTTCAGCATCAAAAGTTTCACCAAAACGCTTGGCCGCCTTATCTACCTCCTTTTTAATTTTATCTTCAATCTTGGCTACTGCATCTTCGATCAACACATCAGCTCGGTATCTTTTCTTAGAATCTTTATTGTCAATAAGAGGATCATTAAAGGCATCTACGTGACCCGAAGCCTTCCATGTAGTGGGATGCATAAAAATGGATGCATCAATTCCCACAATGTTATCATGCGACCTCGTCATGAATTTCCACCAATATTCTTTAATGTTATTCTTCAGTTCCACACCATTTTGCCCATAGTCATAGGCAGCAGCAAGTCCATCGTAGATTTCACTGGAAGGAAACACAAACCCATACTCCTTGGCATGAGCTATCACTTTTTTCAAAATATTATCGTCCGTATTCGCCATAAGGCGCAAAGATAGAACTCCAATTGAAGTTTTCTAAAAGGAAACATTTAAACTCAAAATGAATGCCTATGCACAAGCCTCCAAATTTGCTGAGATTATGATTATTAAACTTTAGGAATCCTTAACGTAAAAGTGCTACCCTGGCCTGGCACTGACTCCACACGAACATCTCCACCCAATTTTCCCACTGTCTCTTTGACGATATAAAGCCCAAGCCCCGAACCTTTGCTACTCTCATGTGCCCTATAAAACATCCTGAATACTTTATGAAGGTGCTGAGCGTCTATACCAATTCCATTGTCCTCCAATGAAATGGTGACGCCTACCACTTTATCATTTTGAGCCATTATTCTCACGTAGGGTTCATCTGCATTCGCGTTTTGATACTTAATGGCGTTGACTATCAAATTTGAGAGTATTACCTTCAGCCTGGTAGGGTCAGTATTTATAATCATGTTTTCATCAATTTGATTCTCAATCAAAATGTTGTTGAACTCATTGACAAACCTAAGCTCTTGGATTACCTCATCAGCTGTCTTCTTTAGGTCGACATTCTTGCGCTCTATACCCATTCGTGAGTTACGAGAGTAGCTGATAATTTCTTTGATGAACACATCCATATCGAGAATACGGCCTTTCATCATTTGCATATACTTTGGCCCTTCCAGTGGGTCTATCCTTGCTACCTCGATTAATCCTAACAGCGAACTTAATGGGGCGCGTAAATCATGCGAAGCGCTGTATACGAATCGATCAAGCTCTGCATTGGCTTTTTCTAATTGTGCATTTTTCTCCAAAATGGACTTTTCAGAATAATGATTCACATCCATTAAATAGTAAAAGATGGCTGTTGAACACAGCAGTGTTACCAAAAAATTAACAGTGTAACTAATGCGCAAATACAGTTCTGTGTACTGCCTTTTCGGCAAAAAATCCATCTCCACCCAAAAAGAAAGAATGAAAAGAGTGACAGAAACTAAAATAAAAAACAATGAGAGTTTTAGTTGATGATAACCCAAAAGCGCAAATGCCATTAGGCAGCAAACAATGAAATACAAAAAGACTCCGCTTTCAAAAGGGTCAATCGCTGAAAAATAAAATATTGATAGGTTGATAAGGGAAAGGAATAAAAAGGTTGCTGCCCTAAATAAATGCAATCGATTCAGGATCAATGTTACCATTGCCAAGCCCACCACCAACATATAGTATGGCTTGCTTCCATAAAGGCCATGGTACCCATCAATAATGAAGTAGAGGGTAGCAACACCAATAGTAATGAGCGCAAAGAGGCTCCTTAAAAGAGCATTCTTGTACTCAACGCGCGAGGGAATTCGAGATCCTCGCCCAAGCATTATATCACGGTATTTCATTAATATTAATGAGCTTATTCTTAAGCCCAATATATTAACCCAGGTAGGATATTTTTGTTACTATGCTACCATTTTGAAGCGTGTGTAGTATAATAACCAAAATTGTAGCTGTTCAAAGTAGCGCCTGCGCCAAAAAATCATTCAATGGCTTCACGGTTTTGCATCCTTCCACCACTTTTTTCAAGAAATTTTTATCCTGCACCTCTTTATCTGTAAAGTAGTGCGACACGATATAACTTTTGTGTTTCAGCAGTTCAAGGTGAGGATGGTCTTTTGGGTAGCCCTTGGGGGCTGTTTTCAGCTTATCGAAGTCATCAAGCTCGGCATACCAGGTTTTAAATTTTTTCCCTTTCAATACCTTTTCAAAAGACTTAAAATTATAATCTATCTCCTGCCGAATCTTGGCAAGATTTGGCGAGTCGGGCATGTAAAGACCACCCGCTACAAAACTTTTGTTCCCGGGCTGAATGTGCAGGTAATAGCCCGGCTCCTGAATCATTTTTCCTCCGGGTGAAAAGCCAGCACCCATATTTATTTTATAAGGACTTTTGTCTTTACTGAAACGCACATCGCGATAAATACGAAAGGATAATTTTTTAGGATTCAGTCCGGTAAGGCTTTTGTCAAATTTTGTCAGCTCAGCAAGCAGATTGAATAGAAACTCATCAAAGTTTTCTTTAGCAATTATGTACTTTGGTTTGTTCTTTTCAAACCAGGCGCGATCATTATTCTTGGCTAGTGCTTTGAGGAATTTAAGAATGTGATTAAAATCCATGGCTTAAGTTTTATTATTATAAATAGTCAACCACCTTTTCAAGGGCCATCCCTCTTGATGCTTTTACTAATATAGTAGCATCCTTAATTGGATGTGACTTGAGATACGTTATCAATTGCTCCCTGGAAGGAAAATATTTTGAATTAGGTTCATGCTCTGCTGCCACTTTGATCAGTTCACCACATAGCAAGGCTTCATCAATACTATTTGCGCTCAACCAGTCACCAATTTTTTTATGCTCAGTTTCACTTTCCCCCTCCAGTTCATACATATCGCCAAGCACAGCCACTTTTCTATTCGCCTTCATCTGCCCCAAACTCTTCAAGGCTACCTCCATTGAACTCGGGTTGGCATTGTAGGCATCAAGGATTATAGTGTTACTACCTTTAGTCACCACCTGTGAGCGCATGTTGTCAGGAGCGTATTCTTCTATGGCCCTCTTTGAGGCAGCCGGATCAACTTTAAAGAACTTTCCAACGCATAGCGCTACAGCTACATTTTCAAAATTATACTCACCAATCAAATGTGTCTGAATCGTTTCACCTGACTCCGTTTTAATTTTTAAATAAGGATCTGCCGATATCATTTCACAGTGGTAAAAATCACCTGACTTTGGATAGAACAATGGAGCCTCAATCCGATTGCTCATATTCGCCAATACATAACTATTTGAGTTGATCCAAACAGTGCCATTAACATTAATCAAATGCTGATAGAGCTCTGACTTTCCGCGAACGATGTTATCAAACCCACCAAACGTGCCAATGTGAGCTTTCCCAATGTTGGTGATGAACCCATGAGTAGGATTGGCTATATCGCATAAAGTTGCAATTTCACCAAGATGATTGGCCCCCATTTCTACAATGGCTATCTCAATGGTGTTGTCAATAGACAAAACGGTTAACGGCACTCCAATATGATTGTTGAGGTTGCCTTGAGTGGCCAGCACTTTGTACTTTTTACTCAAGACTACATTCAACAACTCTTTAGTTGTAGTTTTTCCATTGGAACCAGTCAAGGCAACAATAGGAATGGCGAGTTGATCACGATGATATCTGGCCAATTGCTGTAGCGCTTGTAATGTATCATCAACAAGAACATAGCGATCACCTTTTACCCACTTGGCTTCATCTACCACTGCGTAGGCTGCCCCCTTCTCAAGAGCATTAGCAGCAAATTCATTCGCATTAAATTTCTCTCCTTTCAAAGAGAAGAATACCGAACCTCGGGTGATCTTTCTTGTGTCCGTTGAAATCTTTCCGGATTGTTTGAACTTCTCGTAGAGAATTTTGATGTCCGTAGCCATAATATGATCTCTGTAATCATTAAATCACAGTATCTTGCAAGCTAAGATAACAGTAGGATACTGACCAACGTTATCTGGGTATAATTTACTGAGTGACTTTGCATTTTTCCAGAATTCATTGATACGTTTTAGACTCCTTTTCTTTCTAATTGTTCTGATTCCGCTTTACACATCGGCCCAGTTTACTTATGTAATGGATCAGAGCATTCCTGTAGAAGAAGAAGGAAAAATACTAAAAATGCCCTGGGCAGGAGGCCTCAACTCTGCACAAATAAACACGATGGATCTCAACGGAGATGGTGCGCAAGACCTTGTTGTTTTTGATAGAGCAGCTAACAAAATAAGTACTTTCCTTAATCAGGAAAACGAATACCGCTACCATCCAGAATATGAGCTTCAATTTCCTGAAGGAATTAGCAAATGGATGCTGCTCCGTGATTACAATTGTGATGGCAGAAAAGATATATTCTTACCGCTAAGTAATGGCATTGCTGTTTATAAGAACACTACTACATCCGGAGAAAATTTAACTTGGGAACAAATAAAATTCTTTGCGCCTCCAATTGCGTGTGGCCCACCCGGAACAAAAGGACTTTTCACGGAAATTATTCTTACTACCACTTCATATAGCGAAACCACTTGCTCCGATGGCTCAATGGTTATTCGACCTAATCAAACCAATGTTTTCCCTGGCACTAATGACATACCGAGTATAACGGATATGGACGGAGATGGAGATTTGGATATTCTTCATATGCGGTTTGTCAACCCGGGCACTGTTCAATACCACAAGAACATGAGCATGGAAAATTTCGGCACCTGCGATTCGCTTGCTTACGAAAGGTTAGACCAACGATGGGGTGATTTTGAGGAATGTAGCTGCGGAAAGTTTGCTTTTGGTGAAGCATGCTCAGCTTCAGGCGGAAAGACTAATCACAATGTAGGCAAGGCCATTTTGGCACTTGATGTAAACGGAGACGGAAATAAAGACCTGTTGTTCTCAGAAGAAGACTGCCCCTCGCTTTATGTTTTACAAAATGATGGCACCACAGAGAATGCAGACATTAACAGTTCAAATTTCTTCCCTCAAGCTAAGCCTGTATTTATGCCGCTCTTCCCAGCTACTTTTCTTGAAGACGTGGATTTTGATGGAGTGCCTGATTTATTAGCCTCACCCGCAGTCTATGGCCGCACGGGACTTAATAATCCATTCACAAACTCAGTATGGTTCTATAAAAACACAGGCACTGCGCAGTCTCCTAACTTTACTTTTGATCGTGATAATTTCCTGCAGGATGAGATGATTGAAGTCGGTGATTATGCATTTCCTACCTTCGTAGATGCAGATGGTGATGGTGATCAGGATCTTTTTATAGGAAATTATGGAAATGCGCAGTTCAGGGGAGTAATTGCTCACTATGAGAATGTAGGTACCCCCTCACTACCTTCTTTTAAATTTATCACCGATGATTACCTGGGATTGTCGGTCCTTGGGCGCTACAACATGAAACCCCAGTTTATTGATATTACTGGTGATGGCAATCTGGATCTTGCATTTCTGGTTTCAGAAGCGCTGAATTTTACTACCAGTCTGTTCTATATAGCGGGCACGCAACCCAATGCCATCAGTTTTGATGATCTTCAGGTAGAATCTGCCAATGTCCAGGTTGGCGCAAATGAAAATGTACTGCTTGCTGATATCGACCAAGACGGATTAGCTGATATACTTTTGGGCAAATCTACAGGTGCCCTTGAATACTGGAGAAATACGGGACCAGCGGGTACATTTAATTATACTTTGCTGGATAATGCTTTCATGGGATTGACATCCAGCCTTACCCGAACAAACCTCAATTCAAGTATCTCGGATTTGGACAATGATGGAAGAGAAGATTTACTGATCGGGGATCAAAGTGGCAATCTTACGGTGTATGGAGATTTCCGTGGCACCATGAACTCTCCTCAACCTTTTACTGATATAATTTTTGATCCTGCTAGCGCTTCTTATACTGGCCGAAATCTGGGTGCCAGAATAAAACCAACAGTTGTCAATCTTTTCAACAGTGACAAACCCACCATTGCAGTGGGTACGGCCACGGGGGGTATGGTGATATTAAAAAATGATGGGGGGCAACTTTTGCCTGATGAGCCCGAGTTCACCATTTACCCAAATCCAATCCACTCAGGAGAGATATTGTCTGTGCTAACCGACAGAGGTGTTTTAATGCAATTATTTACCCTTACTGGTCTGAAATTGTCAGAGCCCATATTTATAAGTGGCAAACAGCCTCACTCTATATCAGTAAGCGGAATGACTTCGGGGTTATATATTGCTAGGTTCACCTATGGCGGAAAGACTTACGGAAGGAAGTTCGTAATCTACTAAGGCTAAAAATCCGTTATATAGCGGCTCTAGCCCCATATTTTAATTAGATGATAACTTACTCGCTTTATTTTGTAGGCATATTGGATAATTAGGGCTCTTTTAGCGATATT
>JBATLM010000236.1:0-33482 GCA_049289315.1 Cyclobacteriaceae bacterium | reverse complement strand
GGGCAACAACTGAGGAAAAGGAATATCAGATTAACATGCTGAACAATCTTCATAAGTTTCAATTTGAAAAAGCGGGTCAGCAAATTGAAACCATCCAACAGGCCGCCATCAATAACGAGAACATCTTTGATGCGTTGATGGATGCTACCAAAGTTTGTTCTTTAGGGCAAATCACCAAAGCACTTTTTGAGGTGGGTGGTCAATACAGAAGAAATATGTAATGAAGCTTACAGGCGTCATGGTAAACCATGACGCCTGTCATTATATAGCAGCCTTGGATGAGCTACCTTCGTGGGTTGTCAATCATTATGTTAAAGGCGCTCAAAAAGTTTTTTATTACAACCGGAGAAATTACAGCGTTTTCTGCCAGATACTTTCGTGAATTTCTATTTCCTCCCTATGAATTTCAGGAGCTACTACGGCAAAGTTTTTTGATTGGCAATAAATCCATTGCCCTCGTAGCCTCTACTGGATTTATTATGGGCATTGTACTTACGCTACAAACAAGACCTACATTAGTAGAATTTGGCGCAGAATCGTGGATGCCCTCGATGGTAGGAATTGCCATTGTAAGAGAAATAGGACCCGTTATTACAGCCCTTATTTGTGCTGGAAAAGTGGGATCGGGCATAAGTGCCGAGCTGGCATCCATGAAGGTGACGGAGCAAATCGATGCCATGGAAGTATCTGGCACAAATCCTTTTAAATACCTTGTGATTACACGCGTAACAGCTGCCACTATTATGTTACCTGTACTTGTGATATTGGCAGATCTTATATCACTAGGTGGTTCTGCTTTGGTAGAATACATTAAAGGAGGAGTAACAATTCAACTCTATTTCAACAAAGTTTTCGACTACCTCAATTTCGGTGACCTAATACCATCAATTATTAAATCATTCTTCTTTGGCTTTGCCATTGCCATCGTTGGTTGTTATAAAGGATTTACATCGAGCAAAGGCACCGAGGGTGTAGGTAGAACTGCCAACGAAGCAGTAGTAATAAGCTCAATGCTTGTATTTATTGTTGATTTTATCGCTGTTCTAGTTTCTGATATATTTTATGATCTCTAATGAATCGACAAGAAAACATTAGGCAACCAGTCATAGAGATCAAAGATTTACACAAATCGTTTGGATCCAACCACGTATTGCGTGGCTTCGATTTCATACTAATGGAAGGAGAAAATGTAGCCCTGCTGGGCAAGTCAGGATCTGGCAAATCGGTACTTATTAAATGTCTTATCGGGCTAATTAAAATTGACAGCGGGCAAATGAAGGTACTTGGGCAATCGGTACCAGACATGACACAAAAGGAACTGGATATTATACGAAGGGATGTTGGTTTTCTATTTCAAGGATCGGCACTTTACGATTCTATGTCAGTAAGAGAGAATCTTGAATTCCCAATGCGGAGACATCATGAGAAAGAGGATAGCTCCAAAAATTTACTGACAAGAGTAGAAGAAACCTTGGATAGTGTTGGACTGTTGCATACCCTTAACCTCATGCCATCCGAATTGTCTGGAGGTATGAAGAAAAGAGTTGCACTGGCAAGAACTCTAATTCTACAACCCAAAATCATTCTTTATGATGAACCAACTGGTGGGCTAGACCCCATCACAGGAAGAGAAATAAGTTACTTAATAAATCAGGTACAGGAGCAATACAAAACAGCGGCTTTAATAATTACCCACGATTTAGTATGCGCAAAGATTACCACTAATCGTATTACAATTCTGTCTGATGGAAAGAATTATATAGAAGGAGATTACAATGAATTGAGTCACTCAAAAGATTTAATTGTACAAGAGTTTTTTAAAAATTAAAGCAATATTATGGATGCATCAGGAAAAAGAACTTTACTACTCGGATTCTTTGTAATCTTCAGTGTTGTAGTCCTTGTCATTGCTGTCTACTTAATTGGGCAGAAAAGAGATATATTTAGTAACACCTTTAGCCTAAAAGTAGAATTTGGAAACGTTAATGGCTTACAAGTAGGTAATAACGTTAGGCTTTCAGGGATAAATGTAGGCTCTGTCCTCTCCGTTGAAATTCAAAACGACTCTGTTATTGAAGTAACCATGCGCATACGGGAGGATGTACGATCGCATATTAAAAAAAATGCAATAGCAACCATTGGCACCGATGGTCTAATGGGAAATATGCTTGTCAACATCAGCCCTGGAAAGGGGGGATCCAAAATAGTGAATGATGGAGACATGCTGCAAACTTATAGCAGAATAAAGACAGATGATATTTTAAAAACACTTACCACGACCAATGAAAATGCTGCTTTGCTCACTTCCGACCTATTGGAAATAGTGCAGGAGATTAAACAGGGAAAAGGCACAGTTTCCTATCTTCTCAATGATACTAGCTTAAGACAACATGTTTTTTTAACAGTCACTAATTTAAAGAGAGCTACGGTACAAACTAACGAAATACTCTCTCAGCTAAATCAAATTTCAAGTAATGTTAATGAAGGATATGGGCTCGCTGGATGGATAATTAATGACACCAGCACTCAAGTAAAGGTAAAGTCTACATTAGAGGGCCTCGAAACAGCCTCGCTGAAAATTAACTCTTCAATAGATAACCTTAATCAAATGCTATTGGAACTTGGAGACGGGGAAGGAACGATTCCTGCATTAATGAAAGATACAGCAATGGCTAATGACTTACGGATCACTCTAAAAAATCTAAATGTCGGCACCGGAAAATTTAGTGAAGATATGGAAGCCCTTCGACATCACTTTTTATTTCGAAAATATTTTAGAGATAAAGAGAAAGTGAAAATAGAAAAATAAACAACCAGTTATCGCTCAATTGAGGTGAAACACATCCTTTGATTTTTCAGCTTCAAGAACAAGCTGAGATTGATAACGCAGTCTTGACAACAGGAAAGCCTCCCGCTTCTCAGGGTCAGATTCGACAAATTTCAATTTATCCTCATTATCAAGACTTAACTCATTGGCAATATGAAAAATGGATGTTACCTCTTCAGGGCGAGAAATAAGCAACAACTTTAAGTAGGAATTAAATTCTTGTTGCAATTTATCCTCAACCTGCTGGTTTAAGTCAATATTATGAAGCTCTACATCTCCTCCTGGATAAAGCTTATCCTTAAAAGTTCTATGCAATGACTCCATCTTAAAAAGGTCTATGCACTTAACTATAATATCTGATTCCCCTCCTGGAAAACGTTTGATCACACTCTCCAATTTTACAATAGAGCCGAGCTTATGTGTATTGCTTACATGATTAAAAAATATTCCAAAAGAAATGTCTCTCTTTTCAGCATCATCCAACAATTGGCGGTAGCGTGGCTCAAAAATGTGCAAAGGCACCATTTCTCCAGGAAGAGGAAATATGGACAGGGGAAAAATTGGTATTCTTATCAAATCTATCACTACTACTTAAACATAAAAGTAGTGCAAAAGTTACAGTTTCAATACCCTATTAAATAATCTACCTTACAATTATAGGTCGTTTCCAACAATCGCCTTCCTTCTAAAAATTCCAGATTAACGATAAATGAGAATCCCAGTACTGTTCCTCCTAATTTTTGGATCAATTGGCCAGCTGCTTTGGCAGTGCCCCCTGTGGCAAGCAAGTCGTCATGAATCACCACCTGCCAATTCTTCTCTAATGCGTCTTCATGCATTTCTATGGTTGCGGTACCGTATTCAAGCGCATATTCCTGGCTTATCTTTTTATAGGGTAGTTTACCCTCTTTTCGTATTGGAATAAATGGCACATTTAATTCCTGCGCCAAAAGGAAGCCAAATAGAAAACCTCTGGCTTCAATGGCCGCAACAGCATCTACCTTTTTATTTGTATAGCACACCGCAAGGGCTCTAACTACTTCCTTAACAATTTCTGGCTTCTCCAGTAATGGCGTAATGTCCTTAAATAGAATTCCCGGTTTTGGAAAATCGGGTACATCCCGTATCAAAGTTTTGAGGCTGTCCGTTAGCTGCACATAGCAATTATAATTAAATTCAAGCGGAATAAACTAAAAGTACTATGAAAAGCACAACAAGGATGATTGAGGATGAGGTTTATGTTTCACAGAATGAATTGGGACATGAGGTCCGTATTGATATGAGAAAACCTGACCTGAAAGGAAGTCAATCACCAGTTGAGTTGCTGTTATCCGCAGTAGGTGCCTGTGGCGCTGTGGACATTACTTTAATGCTTAAAAAAAGAAAAAAAACAATAATTGAATTTATCACTGAAACAGAAGGTGCACGAAGGGAAGAACACCCAAAGTCTTTCACAAAAGTACATTGCCACTACAAGGTTAAGTCACCTGATGTAACTGAAGAAGAGTTATATAAAGTAGCTAAGCTTTCTTTGGAGAAGTATTGCTCTGTTGCGGACAGCCTGAAGGGAGAAGTAACCCTATCGGTAGAAGTAATTAGGCCTTAATCAATTAATTCTCCGTTGACAATAACCTGATCCACTAGTTGGGCCCCAAAACTATAAGGCAAGTAAGCCAGGCTCGGCATAGGCTTAGTGATGCACACATTCGCTATTTTTCCTTTTGTGATGCTGCCATGTGTTTCTAATATTTCCATTGCTGCCGCTGTATTGATCGTAGCACCGTTAAACGCCTCCTCTGGCGTCATTCTCATCTTCACACAAGCAAGCGCCATCATCAAAGACATATTACCTGATGGTGAACTTCCGGGATTATAATCTGAAGCTATCGCCAAAGGCAATCCAGCCTTAATAATATCTCTGGCTGGAGGGTAGGAAAGATTTAAGAAGAATGCTGCACCCGGTAGAGCGGTGGGAATTGTTGAACTATTTTGTAGAGCTGTAATCTCTTCTTCTCCGATATTTTCAAGATGATCAACGCTAATTGCATTTACCTTCACACCCACCTGAACTCCACCTGAGCGGTGAAGTTGATTGGCATGGATGCGAGGTCGCATGCCGTATCTTTTTCCTGCTTCAGCTATTCGTTCAGTTTCCTCCGGGCTAAAAAAACCTTGCTCACAAAATACATCGATGTAATCAGCTAGTTTTTCTTCCGCTACAGCGGGAATCATTTCCTCAATTACGAGTTGAATATACTCATCTTTAGAATGAGATTTAGGGACTGCATGTGCACCCAAAAAAGTCGTTTTCACTTTTAGTGGTGTCTCTCTGCCAATTCTCCGAGCTACTCGTAACATCTTTAATTCATCGGCCACGGTTAATCCATAACCGCTCTTAATCTCCACTGCGCCCGTTCCTGATTTAATTATTTCAAAAGCTCTGACTAGCGAGCGGTCATAAAGTTCATCTTCAGACATTTGCTGAAGCTTTTGTGCAGAATTTAATATACCTCCCCCACTGGCAGCTATCTCTGCATACCTGGCACCTTTTATTTTCATTACAAATTCCTCCTCTCTGCTTGCCGCAAATACAAGATGCGTGTGCGAATCCACAAAAGAAGGAAACACGAACCGACCCTTTGCATCAATAACCTGAGCAGCGGATTTGCTCGATAGCGATTGCATTTCTCCATACGCTGCAATTTTACCATCAGCTATTGCCAGATAGGCATTATTTAAAACAGGAAGCTCAGCCATAGCTGTTCCCGAAAGTACGCTTGGGGTACTATCACGAACCTGGACAAGGCCTTTGATATTTGTAATGAGGATACCCCAGGCCATCAGGAATTATTGGCCAAAAGATTCAACTTTATAATCGAGGTTGGTGCCAAATACAGGGAAGCTGATTTTGAACATGGCAAAGAAAGATTGCCCTTTAAAACTTGGGCGATACCCAAGTTCTCCTCCGTATGACCAGCTTAGCGTGCGGTTAAACTTTCCATCAATACCTAAGCGAAAGCCTAAAGCGCTGGTATCAATAGCATCCACACTATACTCGGTGCCGAGATACTGAACCGGGTCAACATTAAGAGCAGGGGAATAGAGTATATCGAAATAAAGAGTCAGCATTCCATCGTCTACTGCATCTTCATAATTATTAAAGCTCACAGCCACATTTCGAAACCAAGAAATAGAACTACCTACATATAGCCCAGCAGTAGACAGGTTGCTAAAAACCCGAACATCCTGGGTTCGCCCAAAGTTATCTACATAAGTCGCAGGAATTCCAACACCTTCCGTAGTTACCAAATCACTGTAGGTAAGATCCTGCTTTTCCATTACCCTGTTCAAATCTGCTGTGGTGTTCCAAATGATACCTCCAAGTCTGGCGCCATAAATCTTCCTTACTTTGGCTGGCACCTCGGCTGTCAATGGTACGCGCCCGGCCCATTTGTTTCCTTTATAACTGCTTTTATACAATACCATTTTTGTTTTGGATGATTCTTCAACGTCCTTAAAATGATAGGTACCACCAAACTCTATATAACTGAAACCTTTAGGCTTGGTACTGGTAGTGGCGTTCTTTGATGCAAGGTCATTATTCAGATCAAAAAAACTAGAGCTATACGGCTTTCTGAAATGGGCTTTAAAATCAGCCTTATCCTGATAATAATAGGAAGCCTCTACACCAAATCCAGCATTTACATTAGTGGCAAATGCTTCTCCATACAGCGGCTGAAACCCTATAAATAGCTTATTCACGCTATAGGGTTCGTCATATATCTCCTCGTAGGTCACTGCACCATTATCATCTCTTCGCTCGCCTTGGGCAAAAGTTAAGGTGAAAGCACCCGACAGAAGTAATCCAAATATTATTTTTAGTCTCATGACATTACAGTCCAAGCATAAAGGTAACAAAAACATACATTTCCTTCTACAAACGAAGTAATGCCCCTGAAACCCAACGTGATCTGAAAATTAGTAAAAAGTAGATTTAAGTAGACTTTCGTGTAATATAATCACCCAAACGGTCTATTTATTACCCATTGCGTGATTTTCTAGGAATTCAACCTCGCCTCCCATAAAGTGTATGAATGGAACGAACTGATTCGATTGACCTTCACTAAAATCATATCCCTTGAACAGGTGACCAGAAATAAAGGGTGACTCTTTGAGGCCATCCTGAAAATAGACTCCATAGCTCTTCAAGCTGTGCCCAACGAACCACATAAATTCATATCCAACTTTTGAATTCTCTGTAGGCGTTACCCCATGTTTACGAATGAACTCTTTTCTAAAAGCTTTATAACTAGGACTTGACAACTTGGTAAAGGTTGGAGCCGTCATCGTAATGTGCAATCGCTCGTAAGTAGCAAAATTAGCTGCCGCATTGTTGAGCCATGATTCATTACCAACGATAATTACTGAGTCACCTCTGGTGTCCACTCCACTTATCGCTTTGGTATAAATGATTGGATCATCTGACGCTACAAACACACTACCAATGCTGTCCACCTTCAATTCGAACTCTATAGGGTTTTTAAACTCATCGTACTCAACTGGAGTTGCCAGCTTATTAAAGATAGTGCCACTATTTTCTCGAGATACTTTTTCAGCCAGAACGATATTCAGCTCCAGCTCTTTGGCTCTTTTCAAAAAACTTGCTGCTGTTACTGTATCCTTAGCAGCTTCTCCATAAAAAACCATACAGTTCTTATTAGAAATATTGGCTGCGATCCATTCCGCAGATCGTGCTCCAATTGTCTCGCTGCTTGGCTGTAGTAACAATGCAAACGGGTTGGGGCCTAAGAACTCAGAATTGTTTGATACCGGACTCATCATATTAATCTTATTGTTAATAGAGAAATCCTGAACGAGCTTAGTTTGGTTTGGAAATAAAGGACCAACAATAAGATCAGTACTTTTCAACTCTTCTACTTCGAGCAATGCCGTAGTTGCTGCTGTACTTCTTTCTGTATCATATGACCTCAAGTCAATGTTTATTCCTTGAGCCTTAAGTGTGTCAACTGCCATTTTTATTCCCAGATACAAATCAAGGATGCTTTGATTAACTTTTGTGGAAGTGGTGGGCTCAAGCGTTTTTGCCAAAAAAGGAAATAGAAGCGAAACAACATATTTGTCTTTAAAGACGTTTACTGGCTTCAATGAAGCTTCAAACTCTTCTCTGCTAAAATTAAATTTGGTGATCAATGAATCAATGAGTTTTGTATCCTGATCAAGAAAGGGTTGCTTAGAAATTGCTCTTGCCAAAAGCTTTGCCACTACAGTGTCTTGGGGATGTTCTTCCCACATCATTCGCAATACCTCCACATCTTCAATTTCTTTCAAGTAATGTCGCTTCATTTCTGAAACATTCTTTTGCTGACTTAGCACTGAGTATTCCCTAAGTATTTGCATAGCTTGAAAATACTGGCGCTGATCAAAATATATTTTGGCCATCCAGTAGTTTACCTCCGCCATCTGGCTCCAATCAGGATAGAGTTGCTTGATTTGAACAAGCATATCCTTGGCCACCGCAGGAAACTTCTGGTGGTAAGCAGACAATGCATAAAAGAAGGATGAATGCTCTAAAAAAGAATTGTCTTTATCATAAACGATGAGCGGTTTAAACGCCTCCATCGCGAGCCCGTAGTTCTTATTATCAAAAAACTCTCTGGCCGATTTATACTGACGCTTATAGTCCTGCGCCATAAGGCCAGGGGAAATCATCAGGCTAACCAAGATGATAATAGGTACAAGACTTTTATTTGAGTTCATTATGAATCAGCAAATAGTTACTCCCATTCAATTGTTGCAGGTGGTTTGGAGCTAATATCATAGACCACCCTGTTTACTCCTTTTACATTATTGATGATGCTGGATGAAACCTCACTTAAGAAATCATATGGTAAGTGCGACCAGTCTGCTGTCATGCCATCTACGCTTATTACCGCTCTTAAAGCCACTACACTTTCATAGGTTCTTTCATCACCCATCACGCCCACAGACTGTACAGGCAACAACATTGCTCCTGCCTGCCATACTTCATCGTATAAATTCTTCTCGCGCAATCCATTAATAAAAATATAATCCACCTCTTGCAATATCCGTACCTTTTCCGGAGTAATGTCGCCTAAAATTCTTATTCCCAAACCAGGACCCGGGAATGGATGCCTTCCTAGAATAGCAGGATCCAAATCCATAGATTTTCCTACCAATCTCACCTCATCTTTAAACAATGTATTTAATGGCTCAACAACCTTCAAATTCATCTTAGCTGGCAATCCTCCCACATTGTGGTGCGATTTAATAGTAACAGAAGGACCATTGACGGATACAGACTCAATTACATCAGGATAAATAGTACCCTGCCCCAACCATTTTACATCAGAAATAAGACGCGCCTCTTCGTCAAATACGTCTATAAACGTTTTTCCAATTGCCTTGCGTTTTTCCTCAGGATCAGTAAGCCCATTGAGTGCTGTATAGAATTTTTCTTTTGCGTTAACACCTTTAATGTTTAACCCCATTCCTTCATAAGAATCAAGCACTTGCTGAAACTCATTCTTACGCAACAACCCATTGTCTACAAAAATGCAGTAGAGGTTCTTACCAATTGCCTGATGGATCAATGATGCAGCCACAGTGGAGTCAACTCCACCAGAAAGTGCCATTACCACTTTATCATTACCAAGTTTCTTTTTAAGATCTGCCACTGTGGCCTCAACGAATAGATCAGGTGTCCATCCCTGCTCACACCCACATATGTGGACCACGAAATTACGGAGAAGGTTTTTCCCTTCCGTAGAATGAGTCACTTCAGGATGAAATTGAATGGCGTAATGCTTTTTAGTTTTATGAGCGAAAGCTGTCACTTTTACTGAAGGTGTGCTCGCAATTATCTGATATTCTTCCGGCACAGAAACGATGGTATCCGCATGTGACATCCAAACTTGGGAGTCTTGCGATACCTCTTTTAGTAATTCATTATGATGATCTACTGTAGTCAGTTTTGCCCTTCCATATTCTCGTGTTTGGGACGGCTTTACTTCACCCCCACTTTTATGGGCCATCAGTTGAGCTCCGTAACAAACACCTAAAACGGGCACAGACCCAAATACGGAAAGGTCAACATCAGGAGCTCCTTCGTCTCTGACAGAACATGGGCTTCCGGACAGAATTACTCCCTTAATATCGTCCGTAATGGCTGGAATTCGGTTA
This sequence comes from Cyclobacteriaceae bacterium, assembly GCA_049289315.1. Lineage (GTDB taxonomy): Bacteria > Bacteroidota > Bacteroidia > Cytophagales > Cyclobacteriaceae > ELB16-189. Next base: position 23,434 of record JBATLM010000236.1, on the reverse strand, counting down.
AATGGATGGATTTCACAATATACATTTAGCTCTCGCACCCTGCGCGCAATCAATTGGGTATACTGAGAACCAAAATCAAGAATAAGAATCTGCTCTGGCATGGTGCAAAAATAACCCGATCCTGCCAGAGAACAAGCAGAGAAAGTGGATTAACTATAGTAAACGAGGGGCTACCATTCCAACACGATTATACCTACCTGCACACCCACATTATTGAATGCACCAAGATCAAAATCTTTGCTTTTAGCAGAAGAATAATCATAATGAATACCTCCAAGAAAAGCCCAGCGTGCATCTTCTTTCAGTTTATAAAGAAATCCTCCCTGAGGCCTTACCAACACCCCCCAACTTTCATTCTTATTGGAATACACATTAAAAAACTGCTGATAGCTCATATAAGATGCCCCCACTCCTAATCCAGCATAAGGCATTAACTTCTTCTCAGTATTAAAAAAATAGTCAAAACTCAATGTCAATCCATAACTATAGGCATAATTGAAAAGATCCGTGGTAATCGCATTGGCGCCATTGTTATAGGTTTGCCGGGGAATATGTTTCGTATAGGTGCTGTTAGTGAAATCAACGCCTCCAAAAAATTTCTCGTTGATCATCTCGCGATATCCCAGTTTAAATCCTCTTGCACTTACCTGATTTACATAGTCTGTATTACTTAAGGGCACGTTAACATCCAAAGCCACAGCATAGGTTTTGTCAAAATATTGTGCCTTCAAGGAACTCATCCAACCCAACAAAATAATGATGAACAAGCCCTTCTTCATTTTCCGATAATTGCAGATTGAACAAATGCCTGATCGACCGCCTCCACTGATTTTTGAAAAGGATCAACTGAAGAAGCCAGATCTCCAATAAAGCTTCTCCAAATCAGTTTAAATTGATTTTGCGGGGTTTTAGTATTAAGATCAACCAATTGGAGAATCAAGGTTGCTGAGTTGGACGCGTAGGTATTTACTCTCGGATAGTAGTAGCCGTAGTAAGGTGAATAGTAACCACCCCCATAACTGGGATATGAAATGGTCTGGTAAACGCTAAAATCATTTACAATAAACGCCACGAAACCCATATCAGGAGTTTGGGTTTTATCCACATAAGTATAACCTCTGGCATCCATATTTGCCTTTATTTTTGCAGTAACATCTCTTGCATAGCTGCCAAGTTGCAGAGTGTCAGAAGTGGTATTTGAAATTAAGCCCAGTGTATCCAGTGTAAGGGTGTAAGTAGAAAAATCAGCAAAGTTTACAGTATCGTCATAGTCGGTTTCCACTACTAGGTTTTGATTAAGCTCCTCAGCGCTTGGCACAGGCTGGCACCCTGCTAAAAGAAAGCCCAGCCCACCCATTAGAATAAATGACCGTAACATAATCTATTAACGTTAATCTTATTTAAAAATTATGAGCTGTAATATAAACAAGAACAAGCCGATTTAGGTTTGGCTTATTTGGTTAAAGTGTAGCACTTTTCCTTCAGATAATCCCCTGCGTCATCTTCACCGGCATAAAATGCTTTGGCAAGCAAGCTACACCCCTCTTCCAGTTGATCAAGTTCAAGCAATGCAATGCCCTTATAAAACTGGGCATTCAAATTTTCAGGATCGAGCCTTAAGGCTACATTAAGATACTTCAAAGCCAATTCGTTGTTACTCTCCTGCAAACTGAAAGAGCCGCCATACAAGTAAGCCGGGAGATAAGTTGGCTCCATTTCTATGGCTTTATTTAAAGATATAAAAGCGCTGTCTACCTGTTCAAGGTTATAATAGGCAAACCCCAGGTACATCTCCACTTCGGGGTCATCCTGAATGGCCCTTACATATTGTAAATCTTCTTTTACCTTCTCGTATTCCCCTTCCTCAAGGTACAGGCTGGAACGCCATTTTATAAGCCCCGGGTCACCCGGTTGTAGCGCGATAGCCTCGTTCAGAGAATTTAATTGATTTTCTGTGTCGTTATTTTCCCTGTAGATAAACGCCTTTAACATATGCGCCTGAAACAGGCTGGGGTACTCCACCATAAAGGATTCGATATCTTTCAACGAAGCCTCAAATTGCCCAATGCTATAATAGCAGACCGCTCTTTTATAAACAGGTGGATAATCCGATTTGTCCTTAAGTTTAGAAGATTTGATTGCCTTTGAGTACAGCTTAATAGCGCCCTCAAAGTCTTGCCTATTCATTAATGTATCGGCTTCTGTCTCCCACTTCTTCCATTTTGGATCCTGCGCCATCGCAGTTCCCATTACAAAAACCAATACAATAAATAAGAGTCTATGCATTCGTAGCCACTCTGTTTCTTTCGCGCTTGCGATCGTTTTCGTTAAGGTGAATTTTTCTTAAGCGTATGGACTTAGGTGTTACCTCCACATACTCATCCGACTGGATGTATTCGAGCGCTTCTTCCAATGTAAACTTAATTGCAGGAGCAATTTTCATTTTCTCATCAGATCCGGATGCTCTCACGTTACTAAGCTTTTTCGTTTTAGTTACGTTGACTACAAGATCACCTCCTCTGCTGTGTTCACCAATTACCTGACCTTCGTAAACTGGATCACTTGGATCGATAAAGAACTTTCCTCTGTCTTGAAGGTTGTGTAAACTATAAGGGATAGCTTCTCCCTGCTCCATGCTAATTAAAGACCCATTGATTCTACCAGGGATAGCACTCTTGTAAGGTTGATATTCTTTAAAACGATGTGTTACTACAGCCTCGCCAGCTGTCACGTTCAATAAATAACTTCTTAGGCCAATGATACCACGGGATGGCATAGAAAACTTAAGGATCATCCTATCCGCTTTAGGTTCCATGTTCACCATTTCACCTTTGCGCACTGAAACTATCTCTATTGCTTTTCCAGAAACTTCCTCAGGTAAGTCAATAGTTAATTCTTCCATTGGCTCGCATTTCACACCATCAATTTCCTTAAAGATTACTTGAGGCTGACCGATTTGTAATTCATAACCTTCTCTGCGCATAGTTTCTATAAGCACAGACAAGTGAAGAACTCCTCTTCCAAATACTATAAAACTATCTGCTGAATTAGTTTCACCCAAACGCATGGCCAGGTTCTTTTCCAACTCTTTATGTAGTCTATCTTTAATATGACGAGACGTTACCAGCTTTCCTTCCTTACCATAGAATGGTGAATTGTTGATAGTGAAAAGCATACTCATGGTAGGCTCATCAATAGCAATGCTCTTTAATGCCTCAGGGTTTTCAATATCAGCAACTGTATCTCCAATTTCAAAACCTTCCAACCCTACTATAGCAGCGATTTCCCCTGCCTTCACTACATCCACTTTTTTCTTATCAAAACCTTCAAAAATATAAAGCTCTTTTATTCTTGTCTTAGTAATTCCCGCTCTATCCCTTTTCACCAAAGCAATCTGCTGACCAGGCTTCAATTCTCCGCGATGCACCCTTCCAATAGCTACTCTACCTATGTAAGAAGAATATTCAAGGGAAGTAATCAACATCTGAGTCTTTCCTTCTTCTACTACGGGTGCTGGTATATATTCAATGATACCATCCAGCAAAGCAGTAATGTCTTCAGCTGGTTGCTTCCAATCTTTGCTCATCCAGCCTTGCTTGGCCGAACCATAAAAAGTAGGGAAATCTAGTTGTTCTTCCGTTGCATCCAGTGCAAACATTAAGTCAAACACCGACTCGTGTACCTCATCAGGGGTACAGTTTTTCTTGTCTACCTTATTCACAACCACGATTGGCTTCAAACCAAGTTCCAGTGCTTTTTGTAACACGAAACGCGTTTGAGGCATTGGCCCTTCAAAGGCATCCACTAAAAGCAGACAGCCATCGGCCATATTAAGCACCCTTTCAACTTCTCCTCCAAAATCACTGTGACCTGGGGTATCAATTACATTGATTTTATAGTCTTTGTAGCGTACAGAGACGTTTTTAGCCAAAATAGTGATCCCACGCTCACGCTCAAGATCGTTGCTATCCATGATCAATTCACCAGGATTTTCGTGATCCTTGAAAAGATGGCCTGCATGCAGCAGTTTATCCACTAAAGTGGTCTTCCCATGGTCAACGTGGGCAATAATGGCAATATTTCTAATTTTGTTAACGTCCATAACGGTGCTGAAATCCTTTTTTACAATTAAGGCGGCAAAGATAGAGTTAATTTGACGATTAGTTAAACCAGTTTAGAATCTGGTATTACTTTTTTAACCTCTGAACCTTAAAAAGGTTCCCATGGGCAAGTGTCTTTGTTTATTCGAATGCAGATAAAACTCCCCAAATTCCGGCTTTTCCTCTGTAAAATGCGATTGAACAACATTGAGGCCCACTTGAGCGGAGAGCCCTACAGCATACATGCTTAAAATAAAAAACCTTTGCTCCGGTAGTAGTAGCTCGCTGCTCAACCCTACCAGTTCATTAAGCTTATCTTGCAACATCCACTTTTCGCCATCTGGGCCCCTGCCATAAGGCGGTGGATCCATAATGATTCCGTTGTACTTATTTCCGCGCTTTACTTCGCGCTTCACGAATTTGAGCGCATCTTCATACACCCAGCGAATATCCTTTTGATGGTTCAATTGCATATTCTGGTTGGCCCAATTAAGTCCAGGCCGCGAGGAATCTACATGAGTTACGTCAGCACCTGCCATCCTTGCCACTACTGAGGCAGCACCAGTGTATGCAAAAAGGTTAAGCACTTTGGAATCAGTCTTATCCCATGATCTTACTGTTTCGTTTATAAAATCCCAGTTGTTGGCTTGTTCAGGAAAAATGCCAACGTGCCCGAAGCCAGTAAGCGCAAGGCGTAGGGTAAGTTTTAGCGGATCGTAAAAGATCTGCCAGCTATCTGGCATATTCTTTTTTTTCTTCCAGCCTCCCTTTGCATCCTCTCCAAATCTATAATTCTCTTTTTGCTCTCTATTGAAATGTGCATCCGCTCGTTGATTCCACTCCTCCTTTGTAAGAAGAGTTTCCCAAATAGCTTGTGGCTCAGGTCTGATTAAGGTATACTCTCCAAAACGCTCTAGCTTTTCAAAATTGCCGGAGTCTATAAGTTCATACTCTTTCCAGCCAGAAGGGTGATGCATTAACATAACCCGAAAGGTATTGGTGTTTAATTAAAGTAGCAAACTTAGACCGCTCTCTTAAGTGTGAATGAAAATTTCGATCCCTTACCGGGTTCGCTTTCAACCGTCATCCTTCCACCGTTCTTGTCCACGAATTCTTTGGTAAGCAACAGACCTACTCCCATGCCCTTTTCGTTTTCTGTTCCTTCCTTGGTAAAATGTGCAGATGGGTTAAATAATTTAGGTAGTTCATCTTCGCTGAGTCCTATCCCTGTATCACTTACAGACACTTCAACAAATTGTTCCTCCACGGTACCAGATACAATAACTTCCCCGTTTTCAGAGCTAAACTTTATTGCGTTTGATAATAAATTTCGAAGAATAAGTTTTACATGGTTAGGATCAGCGTGAACCCGAATATTTATATCAATGTGATTAACTAATTCAATCTTCTTTGCGGATGCATGGGTTTCAAAAAGAAAACTCACCTCCTCCACCATTTCCTTAAGATCAAAAACTTCTGGCTTAACATTTAACCCTTGAAGCTGGGATTGTGTCCATTGAAGAAGGTTTCCCAAATCATCGTATACCGTGTCTAGTTGGTCACGGATCTGTCCAGTCAATTCAGCAAATTCCTTGGGAGATACACCACCAGCTTGTGCAATATCTAGCACACCACGCAAGCTGGAAAGTGGGCTACGAATATCATGACTTATTATAGAAAGCAGTTTGTCTTTCGTCCTATTCATGTTGCTCAACTGATCTGCTTGTGCCTCTACCTGATCTGTCTTTACCTCCAACTCAAAGTTTATTCTTTTAATCTTTCGATTACTATAAAGTAGTATCGCAGCAATACACACACCTAGTACAACACAGCCTACATAAAAATAGCCCAACGTTTTCTGCCTTTTGATCTCCCCCTCTCTCACCTTTGCATTTTGCGTTAACAATTGGATTTGGGATTGCTTTAACTCCGATTCAAATTGAGCAGAAAGCAAGTTCATTCTTTCACTATTTCTCTGATTCATCAGGCTATCATGAATAGCTAAGTGTTTGGTGAGATATTGTAGTGCCAACTCTACTTCATTATTGGAGTAATTAATCTCAGAAATCAACTTATAAGTTCGTTCCAACTCATCTGCATAACCGTTCTTTTGAGCGATTCGTATATTCCTGTTGAGCGTTTCTAAAGCAGTTTTAAATTTCTTTTGTCGGGCATATACTTTCCCGATGCGATGTAAGGTGGAGGCCTGTATAAAATAATTGCCTGTTGCCTCACTGATTCGCATCCCCTCCGCAAAATGTTTCAAGGCCGACTCCAAATTCCCTTTCTCAAATTCTATGTCACCTAATATGCGATAAGTAAAAGCTGGCAAGTATCCTTCTCGATTAATCTCGCTACTCTCCAAAGCTTTCAATGCATAATACTCTGCGGAATCTATTTTCTTTAATGCTAGATAGGAAAAGGAAATATTATTCAAGCTTCTTACAACAGTTTCTATATCATCTTGTCTCAAAGAAATCTCATAGGCTCTATTGAATCTGTTTATCGCCTCGTTGAATTGTAACTTTTCATAGTTAATTGCGGCAACATTGTTTAAGCACCTGGCCATAGCCGTGGAATCTCCTAATTCCTCAGTAACCTTTAAAGCTTGTTGTGAAAGTTCAAACGCATCTGAATAGAGTCCTCTGCGATAATAAATCCAGCCCAGGTTTTCCAGTGCAAGACCATAGCCTTCCCTATAATCAAGTTTTTTTGCGAGGTCTATTGCTTCAGCTCCATACTTTACTGCCTCATAAATATTTCTCTCACGCATTTGAGTAACAACGCGATTAAGCAAATCTACCCTTGCTTCTCCAGGCGGAGTTGGTTCAAGCATAATCATTAATGTATCCAGGTTCTGCCCCATTAGGGTAATGGATAATAATGAGAAGAAAACGAATGCTTTAACCTTACAGGCCATCCAAGCCAACTTTATCAATGAAAATAGCTGAAATTTACCAACCTTTAACTTTTAATATTATGGCCTACAGCTCAATAATGAAGCCATGTACTAAAACCTGGCAAATCGAAAAATTCCTATGCACCCTGTTATCACGAGTAATAGCAATCCTAAGATAAAACATCTTCTGTCACTTGATAAACCCAGAGAGCGTAAAAAACTTAACTTATTTGTAGTAGAGGGGCTTAAAGAGCTGAAACTGGCCAAAAGTAATGGATATGAAATTGAGGCCGTTTTTTATGCCACCAACTTGATGGACGAAAAAACACTATTACAGTTAGGCTTTCAAAAATTTCAACTATGGCCCGTTGGGCAAAACGTGTTTGAAAAAATTGCCTACCGTGAAACGACAGGAGGTGTAATTGGCGTAGCCAAACAAGCCTCCCATCAACTTGCAGATCTTAAACTGAAGAAAAATCCATTACTATTAATTCTTGAACGACTTGAGAAACCCGGAAACCTGGGTGCATTACTTCGCACTGCTGATGCAGCCGGGGTAGATGCTGTGATCGTATGTGATGCACAAACTGACCTTCATAATCCCAACGTAGTGCGATCCAGTGTGGGTTGTGTTTTTACCAATCAAATTGCCGTTGCCTCTTCTAAAGAAACAATTTCATGGCTAAAAAAAAATCAGATTAAAATATTTTGCACTTACCTTGAAGGATCTATCCCTTACACAGAGGCACCATTTAACTCACCATGTGCCATAGTGATGGGAAGCGAAGCTTTTGGGTTGACTGACGAGTGGATAAAAAACGCTGATGCGAATATTATTATTCCTATGAATGGGCAAATCGATTCAATGAACGTTTCGGTAGCAGCCGCCATTGTTGTATTTGAGGCGGTGAGGCAGAGGAGCTCCAACGGCTAATTTAGAGCCTATACCGCAACTCACTACACTATTTCAGCAGCTCAATGCAAAGTCCTTGTAGAGCGTGAACCTAAACCCTTGATTTGCATGTATAATCAAAGTAAATGAATCATAAAGATATGCGGAGGATCAAAAGTTTGCTTGTAACGCTCCTACTCACCACCATAATATTTAGCAATTATGGGCAGGAAGCCAAAGTTCAGATAAAGAGTGATCATAATAAGATAGTTATTAAAAACAGAAATGGCTTCTCCAGTTTCGATGTAGAGTTGAGGGGCAAGATACAACTGACCGAGGATGATAAGGATATAAAAAGCATGTCTCCGGATGGTTACCTTGAAGTAAAGAAGACAGTTTTTGGAAGCCGTAGGACTTTGATTGTATCTCCGGAAGCAAATGGATTAAAGAAGGAATATTATGAAGGGAGAACCAATGTTCCCTTTGAACCTGCCGGAAGGGCATGGATGGCAGAAGTATTGCCTGAACTAGTTCGAAGCACAACCCTCGGAGCGGAAAGTCGTGTAGATAGATTTTTTAAGCAAGGTGGACCTTCATCCGTGTTAAATGAAATTGACAGATTGAAAAGCAACTACGTGAAGTCTCACTACGCCAATCTGTTGATGAAGCAAGCAATAAAACCAAGCGATTATTCCAGGGTTATAGATCACATCGCAGGAACATTGAATTCCAATTATTATTTGGCTGGATTCTTAAAGGGCAACATGTCAAAATTCGTAAAATCAAGTGATGCGCTTGAAGCTGCTTTTAGAGCAACTAACGATATGGATTCTGATCATTACAAAACAGAAGTGATTAAAACTGGATTGGAAACAGAATTTATTACCAACAATGCGGTAAAAGTGATAATGAAATCAGCAGGATCTATGGATTCTGATCATTACAAAACGGAAGTACTTACATCCCTGTTAAGAAAAGAAAACCTGGATGATGAAATCATTGGAGAGATGATCAACACATCCAAAACAATTGATTCCGATTACTACAGAAGTGTCGTTCTCAACCGGGCATTAAATAAGAATGGGCTTTCAAATTCTTCATTTCAAAGAGCATTGGAATCCGTAAAAGATATTGACTCAGATCACTATAAATCTGAAGTACTGACCTCATTATTACGTGAGCCCATAACGGATGACCTGCAGATGACGCTGATTAACATTTCAGGATCAATCGACTCTGATCATTACCGCAGTAGAGTGTTAGAAGTTATTCTCGAAAAGCAAAAAATTAATGATCAAGTATTTATCGAGTTGATGACAAGAGCTGGGTCAATCGATAGTGATCATTATGCCTCGCTTGTAATGAAGGATGCGCTCTCTCACCCATTGAGTGATAATAGTATGATAAGCCTTTTGGAAGCTGCCAGCAGAATAGGGTCAGATCATTATCTTTCAGAAGTGCTTATAACTGCTGCGCCCAAAATCAGAAATAGCAATGAGCGTGTAAAGGATGCGTTTAATCAAGCTGCAAGAAGAATTGACTCTGAAACCTATTACGGGAGAGTTATGAGAGCAATGAACAACAATTGACTTAGCGTTCATTTCTCCAACTTATTTTTATTCAGTAGTTTAATGGTGTGCAGCCAATTATTACATCTTCTGTATTTATGAAACGGTACCTGATATTGTTTTTTGTCGTATCAGTACTTGGTGTATCCATCTTTGCTTACCTATTTTATAGTGAAACTGGAACACTACCCACTCTTGCTAAAGAATTACATTTTTTTGCCATCAGTGTTGTCATGGCAAACTTATCCAGCCTGATTGTTAGCGCAATAGACAAAGCACTTAATAACTTTATAAGTTGGAAAAAAATGTTTTTCACCAGATTTGTTGCTGGTTTCCTGATCAATGTGATAGTCGTCTCTTTACTATTGGGCTTACTAGGTTACATTACGGTTTTGTATCTCAATCAAAAAATTGAACCATTTTATTTACAATGGCATGAAGAGATTTGGAAATTAGGAATACTTAACCTTATTATACTTTTTATCTACGAAGTGTTCTATGGGTGGTTTTATTCCTACCGATACTTTGCCTCCACACAAGTGGATCAGTTGAGATCAGAGCGTTGGCAAATGGAACTTCAATTCGAATCATTAAAGAGTCAAATTAGCCCGCACTATTTATTCAATTGCCTCAATACTATATCATCGCTTTTATACAAGGACAATAAGGTGGCTGAAGAATTCATAAGAAGAATGGCAGATACATTTCGATATGTAATCAATAATCAAAAAAGAAAGTTAGTTACGCTAGCAGACGAATTGGCCTTCGTGAAATCCTACTACTATCTTATGCAAGTGAGATATCAGGATCATCTCAAACTTGACATTAATATTCCTTCACGACTCCTGGATTCCAAAGTACCACCACTTGCTATTCAAATGCTTATCGAAAACGCAGTAAAGCATAATGAGATCTCAAAAAGCCACCCTTTATTCATTTACATTTCTGCTCAAGACAATACACTCATCAATGTAAGCAGTACAAAAACCATTGCTTCAAATGCACAGAGTCTTAATATCGGCCTGGATAATATCAGGAACAGGTATAAGTTCTTTACAAGTGAAAAAATCATAGTAAAAGATATTGACAAATTTATCGTACAGCTACCTGTCATTAAAGCCGCTGAGCAAAAAAGTAATACTAATGAACTTCACCCTAGCCTTACATAATGCCGAAGTTCTTCATCCATAATCCTTTCTTTCGCTTAGGTGCAGCACCGGTATTCGGGGTATTGGTTTATCTATTGATCATCCTTATTAACAACACAGTAGAACAGTTAAGCGAAATATTTAATAATCAGGAACTCTATGTCTGTATTGCGCTGAGCTACATTGCATTCGAATCTATGCGCTTGGTAATATGGACCTCTAATAAAAAACTATCCAGCGAACAGAGCATTCAAACCAGACTGATCTATCAAATAATTTTAACACTTCTGGTTTCTCTTACTTTAGTCGGCCTTTCCATCTCTGCCTATTTTCGATGGATAATTGGATTTAGCATTGGATCTTCTGAACTCAACTTGTTTTTAATTGTATATGGTGCAGGTGGCCTTCTATATAATATCCTGTTCTTTAGCCAGGTCTTTCTTTTTATAGAGAATAAAATGAAAATAGATGAAGAGCGCGCTCTCCGCGACAATCTGGAATCCGAATTTATATCATTTAAAAATGAAGTAAACCCTGACCTTCTGTACGAGAGCCTGGAAAGCTTAATCATTACACTTCACAAAAGTGTTGACCAGGCAGATGAACTCATTGACAATCTTGCAGGAATCTATAGGTATAGCATTGTAAACCGAAATAGGGAGTTAATTCCACTTAATGAGGAATTGCAGGCAGTGAATTACCTTGTTACCATACTCAATGCAAAATATCAGGATCAGATTAAGCTGAATCTTCAGATAAACGAAGAGGACATTCATTTGATTCCCGGATCACTGGTAGTATCAATCGACCATGTTGTTAGAAATACGTTAATTGCACAACAGGTACCACTAGATATCAAATGTTACATAGAAGATGGGTACCTCGTAATGAACCACACCATTAACGATAGATTGGTTACTCAAGAGGACAGCCAACAATCATTTGAGAAACTACAGCGTTCCTACTCATTTTTTAGTGAAAAACCCTTTGTGCAAGTAAAAGCAAATCGAGAAAACTATATTAAATTCCCACTTGTTCGTGTCACTACCGAACAGCCCATTGATGTAAATATATGAGTGACCCATTGGCTTTAAATGTGTTAATAGTAGAAGATGAAGCGCCAGCAGCTGAAAAACTGGAGCGCTATCTTCATAAATACAGCGCTTCAATTATTGTTGTCCATAAAACTGAGACAGTCCGTGATACTGTGAACTGGCTGAAAGAAAATCAGGCCAGCATTGACCTTATTTTTATGGACGTTCAATTAAAGGACGGTATAAGCTTCACCATTTTTCAGGAGATCAAAATTGAGAAACCTATCATCTTTATTACTGCTTATAATGAATTTGCATTGGATGCATTTAAGGTCAATAGCATTGACTACCTGTTGAAGCCAATCACTTTTACAGATCTCTCCATCAGTTTAAAAAAATTAGAAGCCCTTAGCTCCCAACTTCGTTGGAACGATGAAAAAAGCAAAAAAATAGAACAGCTTTCCGCTTCACCGACCAAGAACTATAAAAACAGATTTATGGTGAAACTGGGAGAACACATAAGATCAATCACCAGTGATGAGATCAGTTTCCTTTTTGCGGATGGGCGGGACGTCTATCTAATCACCACACAAGAAAGAAAGTTTATTATCGATTACACCCTTGAAGCTTTGGATGAAATTTTAGATCCGAAAATATTCTACAGGGTAAACCGCTCCTATATCCTCAACATTTCCGCCATACAAGATGTGGTGGTTTACTCTAACAGTCGCCTTAAAATTACGCCACACGCAAAATGGGAAAGAGATATCATTGTCAGTCGCGACAAAGTGAACGACTTCAAACAATGGTTTGATGGGGGACATTAAGTCATCCGGCTTTTTTTCGTCCGGATGACCCTATCCATTTATTAATTTCCGCAATATTCTAATCCAAAGTCACCAATAGGCTGACCAGGAGGTGCCTCCAATGGGCTTTCATTTTTAAAATCATCTGGATTATTTTCAAACCAATCGATTTGCGTCAATGCATAGCTATAATGTGCTTTCCAATCTTCGTCACTTGTAGATCTCAGTTTACCCGTAAGCCACGTTTTAAGTTTGTCAATTTCCAGGTGAGCTATTGCTTTTACCTGAGTAGAAGCCTCATCACTTGCAGCCAGCGAAAGCATGTTGGTGAGCAAAACATTATTCACTGTAATTTGAACAGCACCTTCATAACCGGATTTGGTAGCAGCCTTAAACGTAGAGCCAATTGCCTTATCCATTACATTTTCTAAACTTGGAAGCCTTGCGTCACGAGTGTGGTACTCAAAAAGCCTTGCGGCCCGTGCAGGATGCAACAGTAAACTAAAACTCAAATCCGCTGCACTTTCCGCTGCGGCAAGCGGATCAAAAGTAAGGCTTGTTCTAATTTTAATAACCTCTCTATGTCTAGAATAACCCAAGGGTCTTGGTGGAATCAATTTTATCACACTTTCAGGGAGTGCAAGCACAGTAGGATCCACCGTCTTTAACACAGCTTCAATTGCTTTAATCTGATCTTGTGGAGGCACCATCTCTGTAACAGGCTGGCCATCTCCACGCAATGCATATCGGTAATTTAAACCACCAATTGCTTTCGATGCAGCCTGCACCTGATACCTGTGGAAAAAATACATAGGCACTAACACCTCTTCCAACATAGCCATTGGAGCATTTGGTTTAATATTTTTCTCTCCGAAATTTTTTAATACTACTGCACGAACATCAAGCATACGAAGTAGTTCATCGGAAGCATCAGCTCCATTATCCCACAAATGAGTATAAGGGTGCGCACTACCAAAAGGTCTGGCATCCTGATCGGAAAGAAAGGTCAACCCTGCTTTCAAAGAGTTCTGAATTATATCATTAAGAGCTTTATCCTCATCCGTTCCTGGAGGAAAATCTTGATATCCATAAGCAATTGATACCTTATCAAAAGCACCGATTTTATCATCATACGCATTGGCCAAACTCACTTTTCCATCCTTCAATTCCGCATTTGGATGCGGATAGTCCATCACTGAAGCAAGCCCCTCAGCACTTGATGAATAGGAATGCGCTAACCCAATCGTATGCCCCACCTCATGAGCGGAGAGTTGTTTTAATCTGGCTATCGCCATTTGTTCCATTTCCTTTGAAACTGGTTTTCCATCTTCATAAGGCGCAAGTAATCCTTCGGCAATTAAAAAATCCTGGCGAACTCGAAGGGACCCGAGAGATACCTGACCTTTTATGATTTCACCGGTTCGAGGATCGCTGATTGTTGATCCATAAGACCATCCCCTTGTAGAGCGATGAATCCATTGAATAAGATTGTACCTCACATCCATAGGGTCTGCATCTTCAGGAAGCATCTTTACCTGAAAGGCATTGACATACCCTGCGGCTTCAAATGCCTGATTCCACCAACGGGCTCCATCCAGCAGCGCAGAGCGAACAGGCTCTGGCACTCCAGGATCCAAGTAATAAACTATCGGTTCAACAGCTTCACTTTTCGCTGCCGATGGGTCTTTCTTATTCAACCTATGACGCGTAATAAATATTTTTTCAACTGGCTCAGTGATGGGTGTTGCATAATCGTAATAAGCCATTTCAAAATAACCAGCTCGAGGGTCAAACTTCCTTGGCTTGTAATTGTTATCTGGCAACTCAACAAAAGAATGATGCTGCCTAACGGTTATATTATCTGGTGATGGTGTTACACTTCGAATGTAAGCACCGGTTGGCTGGCCGGTGAATGTAAGTGTAGCTTCAAATTCAGAATTTTTAGGAAAACTCTTAACCTTTGGCAAGTATAAAGCAGAACGAGATTTGTCCAGTGAGTAACTGCCTTGGTTGTTACGCTTCAAGGTCCCAATCACATCATGTTCATCACGCAACAAAAAGTCAGTAGCATCTACAAGCACTTTGTTACCATCCTCTGCCACTACCGTAAAGCCCCATAATGCGGATTGCGCAAACGCCTGCTCCACCGCTCTTTGTTCCATTGCATTATCACTATTTGCTCTGTATCTATAGTTAGGCTGAATCAAGAGTACCTTCGGGCCCCTTCGATCGAACTTCACGATTCTTTCACCTCCCAGCTGGCCCCTATCCAATCCAATATCATTAGAGCCTATCCCCGCAGAAAGTGAATTGATGTACAAAAACTCTTCATTGAATTTATCGATGACCAAAAAGATCTTGTCCTGCTTCTCATCATAGTAAAATTCATAATAGCCTTCATATTTTTTCATTCCAGCTGTTTTAGCCTTTATGGCTGATTGCTGAACAGCAGGTTGAGGCGCAGGTTCTTTTGACTTTTTTCGCTGTGCGAAAAGACCAATGGAAAGCAAACACAGAAGGATGCTCAGAAGGGATTTGACATTCATAGTAGGTTATTTTTGTACGATTCTAAATCTAAAGATTATTCGGGCCATTAAAAAGTTAAAAAACAAAACGGCCGTCCCTGTTGCCAAGGACGGCCATAAATAGATTCCAAAGGGTTTTAGCTAGATGAGCTTGTCCTGATTGGCTTTTGCAATTGCCTCAGATTTGCTTCTCACCTGCAATTTTGAATAAATATTTTTAATATGTGTTTTGGAGGTCTCCTTAGAAATAAAGAGCTCTTCTGATATTTGAGTATACGTTTTGCCTTCCGAGATCAGCTGTAGTATTTCAGTTTCCCTTTTGGTCAATGGAGTATTCGGATTCAAATGGAAATTATCAATCACCATCCTGGCAATCTTACTGCTCATAGGGGCTCCACCTTTCGTGATTTCATCCAAAGCAGAGAGAAGTTCCATATAGTTGGCACTTTTTGTGATATAGCCGGATGCGCCAGACTTGAGTGCCTCATATACCATTTCACTGTCTTCATATACAGTGACCATAATAATGTCAGAATTGGGACTTTTCTCCTTAATAATCTTAGTTCCCTTAATCCCATTCATACCCCCAGGCAATTCCACATCCATCAACACAATATCTGGTTTGTCCGAGTGCAGATGTTTTATAGCATCTTCGCAGTTACTGTATCCATTTACAACAGTAAATTTTTGCGAACTATCAACGATCATAGTAAAACTGCTTCTGATTTCTGGATCATCTTCAATGATCAGGACTCGTTTTTTAGGTTCAGAGCTCATATCTTCTCTTTAAATATTCGTATAGGCAGTAATAGGCTTATTTCAGCCCCTGCTCCAGCGTAACTTTGAATATACAGAATACCTCCAATTCTTTCCGCCCTTATCCGCATATTTTTTAAACCGTTCATCTTCTCCAAGGTCTTTTTATCAAACCCTTTGCCATCATCTACCAGTTTCATCACATAAGTATCCTCTTGAAGCTTCATTGTGAATGTCACATTCTTCGCCTCCGAATGATTGAATGTGTTGGTCATCGCCTCTTTAAAAATGAGATTGGCTTCTCTGCTAAATCCGTAGGGGATGCGCACGTTTTCATTTACACTATTGAGGGCACGATACATCATTCCTTTCTCCTCAAACAGTTTTTCACCAAAATCACGGATGTGTAAAAAGAGTTTAGACAACTCATCATTTCCAGGATCAATACTCCAAATAAAATCCCTTGCTCCCGTATATAGGTACTTAGCTGACTCCTCCACTTTATCATATAATGCCACAGCATTTCCGTTCTTATTCAATTTCATCAAACTGACATAATTGATAATCCTCGTCAATTGATTCCCCATCTCATCATGAAAATCTCTTGCAATTTCTTTGCGCAAGCTTTCTTGCTCTTGTTGCCGTATGCGCTCCACTTCCATCATTTTATTGATCTTCTTTCTTATCCGCAAGTAAAAAATCAATACAATAACACCCACTAAAAGAAGGATAACTAAAACCTGAAAGATAGTAGTCTGGTAAAATGGTGCTTTTACAATAAAAGGATAAACCAATGGCACCTTATCCCAACTACCTTGATTATTAGTAGCCACAATATTAAACACATAATTTCCAGGTGGAAGATTGCTATA
The DNA here is from genome assembly GCA_049289315.1 of Cyclobacteriaceae bacterium. GTDB lineage: Bacteria > Bacteroidota > Bacteroidia > Cytophagales > Cyclobacteriaceae > ELB16-189. Next base: position 6,834 of record JBATLM010000236.1, on the reverse strand, counting down.
GGTTGCACTTCCTACTGAAGAGGGTTGCGACCATGTTTTATCAAAATTTTCAAGAAAGTATTTGAACCTGACCGAAGAAGGGTAGCGCTTATCTACCTGATTAAATTGAAATGTAATATGGTTTCTATCTGCTGGAAATTTTGGTTGGAAGGGCAACCTGAAAAAACCCGATACACTATCCGCATAATCCCGACTTGAGTACTGTCCATAAAATATTTCTAAATCACGAAGATGGAGCGGAAAAGAACTCCAACCTTCCCGGGGTAGTTCATTATAACGATACGCTCCATCAATCAATCCAAAGTATTTTTCTCCATCAAGTAAAAATGCATTTCGATTTGTCTCCACCCCCTCCAATCCATTTTCATATCCATAATGTAGATTTTGTTCAATCTCCAGCTGGTCATTAAGTCTAAGCATGGTGACGCCCTGCTCCGTACCTATCCAGATAATATCGTCACTGTCTGCCGCTACGAAATAAATGAAGTCTGATGGCAGGCCGTCCAAAGTTGAAATTGTCTTTCTTTTAAATGATACGGGATCAATAAACATGATACCACTGCCACCTGAACCCAACATCAAGAGGGAATCTTTATATGGATTGATAGAGTTGATTATTGTACTCGTAAACTCTGGCAACGGAATTTTTCTAATAACAGAATCGTTCTTTATTACAGTTAAGCCAGACTCACTACCTACAAAAACTGAGTTGAACCTGGGAAAACATTTTAATGCAGTAACATTTCTTCCTTCCAGTCCCTCATCAAGAGAAAGGTTTTTAAACTCATTACCATTAAAATACCCAATTCCATTGGCCCTTGTTCCATACCATACATTTCCTTTTTGATCAATGTCCAGATTATTAATATAGGCACTGGCAATACCATCTTCACGGGTAAACCAATCAAAGCCATCCTTCTCGGCATCATACCTACCCAACCCATTATAGGAACCCACCCAAATTTCTCCACCCTTGCCAGAACGAATTACATTTATCTCACTCGTTGTACCTACGTCGTAATGTTTTAAATCTCCATTGGTATCTTTCCAGATTCCTTTATTCAAAGTACCAATCCAAAGTTCTCCTTCCTTACCCTTTTCAAGTGCAAGCACAGATCCGAAAAGGTCATCCCCGAACTTATCAAAATCTTTAACATAGTATTTATAGAGCCCGGAGCCCGAAGTCCCAAGCCATGTATTGCCCTCAGAGTCCGGTAAAATTTGATTGATATTTACATCTCTAAGTATCGTGTCTATTTGGTGTTTATTTTTGGTCTTTCTTTCCATGAGAAGGCTACTCTCATGCCTGGTCCAATACACATCATTGATACTATCATATTGAATAATGGGATTCACAATTTCCATCACTCTGCTCACAAATCTTCTTTTCTTAGTATCAATTGAGAAGTAACCTTTTTCAGTATTTATCCATACTTCCCTTCCATAATTAAAAATCGATAGTGCAAAGTCAAAATCATTTGAGTGATTCAATGAATACTCTCCGAGTGGAGACTTGATCATAAAACTGCTGTCGTTGAGATAAAGACAAATCTCCTTACCGGGCATCAGGTGTGTATAAAGTATTAATCGCTCATCTTTAACAGGCTTATTCCAATAATAGATGGAGTCATTAAAAATTTTGCCTAGCGCTCGCTGGGAGTTAACAAAAAAGACAGTATCGTTAACCTCAAATACCCTGCGTATACTTAGTTTAGAATGAGGCCCCTGAGGAATGAACTTTTTAAAATCAATCCCATTATATCGGGTTATTCCGATTGGGTTGATAATCCATAAATTTTGCTTGGAGTCTAATTTTAGGTATTGAACGATGTTGCTTGACAGCCCGTCCCGTGTTGTGTAAACTTTAAATTCATTGCCATCAAATCTGGCAAGCCCACCACCGTTGGTAGCGATCCAGAGGTAGCCCTCTTTATCTTCCACCACCATGTTTACCTGAGATTGCGGAAGGCCATCCACCGCTGTGTATTGCCGCAGTGAATACTGCTGTGCCCACAGCGGTGAGATGGTTACCGCACCTGAAAAGAAAACGACAAAAACCAACCGCCTCATTAGCTTACCGAAAGTAGTTGTATTTGTGATAACCATCGTACCGCAATTTACGTCAATCTGATAAAGGTCTCTAAAATGCACACCCTTTGACAAAGGAATTGACAAGAGTTTCATTTAATTCGTATCCAAAGCGATTTAAATATCGTTTTAATGCAACCAAGCAACCTTCAAATCAGTCCAATAAAGTAAAAACGCCCCATATGTTCAGGAATTACTTTCTCACCACACTAAGAAACCTAAGAAAACACTTCAGCTATTCACTTATTAACATCTTTGGTTTGGGTCTTGGCATTTCCATCAGCCTATTACTCGCATTATGGATCAGGCATGAGGTTAGTTATGACCGTTTTCACACCAACGCAGATAACGTCTATCGGGTTTCAATGGAAATGAGCTTTGGCGGACAATCAGCCAAACATTCTATTTCTCCAACGGCACTGTTACCTAGTTTGCAAAAAAACTTCGCGGAGGTACTTTCTGGGGTAAGGTTGTACAACCCCGCCTCTTTCAATCCATTTATAGTTAAAAAGGATGATAATTTTTTCCAGGAAGAACAATTCTACTTTGCAGACAGCACATTCTTTGATGTGCTTACTTACCCTTTATTAAGAGGAAACCCAAAAACAGCGCTAACAAAACCCAACTCTGTAGTTTTAACTGAGAGCATGGCGGCTAAATATTTTGGATCAGACGACCCTATAGGGCAAGCATTATTAATTAATGGCAATAAAGAGTATACCGTAACAGGAATAACAAAAGATGCACCAGAAAATTCTTATCTCAATTTTGATTTTATTGGATCGTTTTCCTCGTTAAATGCATCCAGAGAAGAAATCTGGTGGAGTGCCAATTATCAGACCTTTGCCTTGCTGGACAAGAGTGTGGATGTAAAAGCACTTGAACAAAAAACGAATGATCTGGTAAAAAAAGCACTTGCTGATCAAATTACAAGCCCTGGCGATTATGTGAAATACAATTGGACCAACATTCAAGATATACACCTTCACTCAGAAGCAGCTACAGAGATGGAGCCTACAGGAAACATACAGTACGTCTACTTGTTTGCCGGGATAGCACTTCTCATACTTATCATCGCCTGCATTAACTACATCAACCTTGCCACTGCCAGAGCTGCTTTCAGAGCCAAAGAAGTAGGTGTACGAAAAGTGGTTGGCGCTTCCAAAAGTCAACTTATCTCCCAATTTATTGGCGAGTCTATAGTTATAACATTTTGCGCTTTGATTTTAGCTTTCTTATTAGCACAACTACTACTTCCGTTGTTTAATGGACTTACAGGAAAAAACTTTGCGCACACATCTCTTACTGAACCCTTGTTTCTTGCAAGTGTGTTTGCCACTGCATTGTTAGTAGCACTTTGTTCCGGTGCCTATCCGGCCCTAGCCATTACGTCATTCAAACCCATCAACATTCTAAAAGGTAATTTCAGAAATTCGTCCAGAGGTATTTGGCTGCGGAAAGGGCTTGTGGTTTTTCAATTTTGCATTACCCTCATTCTTACCATAGGTACTCTGGCTATCACCCAGCAAATCTCATTTATTCAAAATAAGAATTTGGGTTATGACCGAGAGAACACAATAATCATTCCGTTAGATAGAGAAACTCAAAAAGTTTACTCCACCCTCAAGAGTGAGTTCATTCGATCAGGGAGAGTAGCTGAAATGGGTCGAGCCACTGAATCTCCTGTGGAAATAAATGGAGGTTACAGTATTAAATTACAAGAGTCACAAGATCCGGCACTTTCTGTTGTGGCGCTATCTGCCGATGAAGATTTTATTCCTTCATTGGGTATGGAAATTATTTCAGGAAGAGACTTTAACGAAAATGATATACAGAACTATTATAGTGACACTACTTATGCATTTATGATCAACGAATCAACGCTTTCTAATTTATTACTGGATAAGGATGAAGCAATTGGTAAACGTGTAGAGTTGAATGGGCGCAAGGGCGAGATTGTAGGAGTGGTTAAAGATTTTCACTTTGCTTCACTTCATATGCCCATAGGGCCATTGGCTATTTTTAGCGGCCCAGACGAATATAATTTTGCCTTCGTAAAACTTAATCAAGGGTCACTCACCGAAACATTGGCAGCATTGCAGGCAATTTCTAATACAGTGGCCCCACACCGTCCCTTCAGTTATGAATTTATGGATCAGCAATTTGACGCACTCTATAACTCAGAGCAACGTATGGCAAAACTGTTTGGTATTTTTTCCACGCTTGCCATTGTAATTGCATGTCTTGGTTTACTTGGGTTGGTTTCCTTTTCAGCCACTCAGAAAACAAAAGAGATCGGAATTCGAAAAGTGATGGGAGCTACGGCAGCCAACATAATTCTTCTCATCACAAATGAATACACAAGGCTAATCCTACTCTCTATAGTAATTGCTGTTCCTGTATCAATTTATGCCATTAATCAAATGCTGAGCAACTTTGCTTACAAAACTACGATTGGTCCAATTTCAATTGGGCTGTCTGTAGTAGGCTGTGTGTTAATTGCATTCTTAACTGCCACCTATCAAGCACTTAAAGCAGCCACAATCAATCCTACAGAAACGCTACGCAATGAATAAACTAGTATCTGGTTTAGCCTGTTTTATTTTTCTCATTATTACAGGGACTGCTGTATCCCAAGACTTACAGAAGTACTATACAGCAGCTACAACAGCTTATGAAAACAAAGATTATAAAACGTTTTATGAAAATATTGTTGAAGCCAACAAGCTTCACCCTTATCACCAGATCATCTTATATCGGCTTGGAATTGCTTCCACACATATGAAAAAGCAAAGGGAGGCCCTTTCAACTTTAGAAAAGGCTATACACATTGATGCTACCCTTGATTTAAATGCTGAAGATTTTGAGACAATTCGAAACACTCCTGAATTCCATTCCCTTCTGAACTTACAACAGGAATTACAAAAAAAGGAGATCAGCTCAGACACGGCTTTCATTGTAAATGATCGTAGCTCCCATATTGAGTCCATTGCCACTGATGATCGTAACGGTGAATTTTATTTCTCCAGCATTCACAAGAAAAAAATAATTAAGAGAGATAGCAATGGAAAGTTAACAGATTTTGTTGAATCTGGCGAGTTTGGACTTACTGCTGTCTTTGATTTACAGGTAGACCAGAAAAATAATATTCTGTGGGCTTGTGCTAGCCCGATGCCTGAAATGGAAGGCTATGACACCACGCTACACTCGGCACTATTCAAGTTTAATACAATAACAGGGGCTCTGGTCGGCAAATATGAGACAGATAAGACGATATGGTCAGTGTTTGGGGATCTAACACTTAACAATCAAGGAGAAGTATTTGTCAGTGATGGAAAAACAAACACGATCTTCATCGCTGATGAAAAAACTAAAACACTACAGCCCTATTTTACCTCAGAAGAATTCTGGAACATCCAGGGAATCGCTTTTTCTGCTGATGATCAATATCTATTTATTGCTGACTATATCAAAGGACCTTACCGGCTTGATACATCAAGTAAAGAGTTAGTCAAACTATACACTGATGTAGACCTATCACTAAAAGGAATAGATGGTTTATTATACTTTAACAACAGTCTAATTGCTATTCAAAATGGAGTTACGCCCAATCGAGTAACTCAATATTTTCTTAGCCCCAACCATGATAAAATCATAAGGGGATCAGTAATTGACAGAGCACACCCCGCATTTAATGAACCTACCATGGGTTGTATTAGCAACAACCGTTTGTACTATGTAGCCAATAGCTCGTGGGGTGCCTACGATAAAAATCACATGCTACAGAAAGACAAAATCAAAGATCTGGTCATACTCAATGCATTGCTGAGATAATCTAAATCTCAACTAATTCACACCTCCCTTGTGACTTCCACATAGTCTTCGCATTATTATTGAAGAATAAAGCAGTATGTCGGAAGAAGAAATACGACAAGAGGAATCCATCATCACAAAAGCCAAAAGTAGTCCTACGGCTTTTGCCACGCTTTACGAGAAGTATTTTGACAGAATCTACTACTACCTCTACCGTCAAACCGATGACGAAGAACTAGCGGGAGACTTGTGCTCCCAAACATTTGTAAACGTATTGAATAACATTAAGAAATATGAATTAAGAGGCGTACCCTTTTCTGCCTGGCTATACAAAATAGCCAGCAACGAAGTAAGGAAGCACTATAGAAAATCGAAGGGTAAAAAAATATTCAGCATCGAAGAAGTCAGAATAAAAGAATTGATTGAAGAATCCGATGAAGTTTGGGATGAAGATCAGATCAACAAACTTATCGATTTTATGAAAGACCTCCCTGAAGACATGCTGCAGGTACTCGAGCTACGATTCTATGAAGAACGAGACTTTAAAGAGATCGCCTACATATTGGATATTACGGAGAGTGGGGCGAAGATGAGAACCTACAGGGCTTTGGATAAACTTAGAAAGAAATTTAAGATCAAGATCAAGTACGATGGGTAGAAACGAAATCAGGCTACGGAGACATCGCATGACTGCCCGAGGAACCGAGCGGTTTAGAAATTACAATTCTGTCTTAAAACGACACGAGGACAACAAGCGTATAAAAAAAGTTATACGTGTATTTGGTTTCTTTGTCGTTATTCTGGTTGTAGTGATGATAATAATATTCTTATCTAGGTGGGAAGGTCAAGGTCAAACAAAAAGCGAGGTTAATACTTCAGCTCTAAAAATTGACAAGGAGCCCATCGGCACCTTAGGATAGAGTTATCCAAAAT
>JBATLM010000235.1:0-4567 GCA_049289315.1 Cyclobacteriaceae bacterium | reverse complement strand
TTCCTGGCCAAGGAAAACAAACCCGCTCAACAAAGCAGTTCCTCCTGGTGTGGTTACAGATACATCGCCTGAGCTTCCGCTAGCTACTACTGCTGTTATACTTGTAGGTGAGTCCACTGTAAATGAGCCTGCAGGTGTGCCACCAAAGCTAACAGCGGTGGTGCCCGTGAAGTTTGTACCTGTGATTGCTATGGATGTACCTGTTGTTCCACTTGTAGGATTGAAAGAAGTGATGGTAGGAGCCAGGGTGCCAGTAATTGTACCGGTTACAGGAAATGTAAAAATGGGTTCGTCTTCATCATCACTTGTAATGGTTACCGTTTCGTTGAAAGTCCCAGGGGTTGCGCCACTCAACATGATATCGAAGGGTACAAATGAAATTACTCCATCGAATTCTGCGACTACAAAAGTGGGAGGGGTACTTGTTAATGAGAATGCCGTTCCAGATATTGTTATGCCTGAGATATTTAAATCTGCAGAGTTCCAATTGGCAATGGTGATAGGCAAGAGGATGTCTGAACCCTGAGAGCCAGAGCCAAAATCAACAGCGGTGACCTGACCATTAAATATTTCAGGATCGGAATAAATATTGGTACCATCAAATACTGCTATATCAGGTCCAATGATTTCTCCTGTAACCGTGAAATCAAACAAGGCTTCATCGGTGTCATCATTGATGATGGTTATTGTTTCCGCAAAGACGCCTGCTGTGATGCCCGTTAGCATCACTTGTATCGTTTCAGAGCCATCTACCGCTACCATTGTAGGAGGGATGGATCCTAATAGAAAATCAGACCCGGAAAAGGTGATGTTGGAAATGTTCAGATTCGCTGCTCCAATATTTTTAATGGTGAATTCGCCAACAAGGCTGTTGCCTTTTATTTCGTATCCAATATGCAATGGCGTTGCCTGCCCGTCCAGTATAATAGTTCCTAACGTTGTAGGGCCCTCAAATACAGCTATCTCAGGTTCTGGAGTAACAGTAACAGCGCCAGCAATTGAAAATTGGAAAGACCCACCAAAATTACTACTGGTAATAGAAACCGTCTCCAGGAACGTGCCACTTGATATCGCACTCAAGTCAATCGTGAAAGTGTGAGAAGCACCACTTAGAATGGTAACAGGAACGGAGGAAGTAGAAAAGGCTGTTCCGGTAATACCAACAATCACATTGGCGATAGTAAAACTTTGCTTATTGACAATGGTGAAACTTCTGGTTTTAAAGGACGGCAAAACATCAATAGAGCCGAAATCAATAACCAAAGCTTGCGCATTGACGATCTCTGGTGCTGAGGTATCAACACCATCAAATGCCGTAAGGCAACCAGGCCCTTCATCGGTGATAAACCAGTTGTTGGGTGCGGAAGTAAGAATACCTCGGGCAGTTGCTGCACCACAATAAAAGAGACCTGAAGCACTCAGCTGCACATTAGGTTTTACCGGTTGGGATGCCCATCCTTCCAACAGATTGTCATAGTTGGATACCGAAAGACCTGAATGGTTAAGCATGTTAAATGCCTGTGTAAGTTGGCTTACATCCCAGCCACTAAGGTCCTGATCGAAAGACGAGGCACCATCAAACATACTTCGCATATCGATACTGGAAATAGTGTTTAAAGTCCAGGTTCCGATTGGTTGGTTAAATGCCGTTGCACCACCAAACATGCTATTAAAGTCGTGTACCTTACTCACGTCCCAACCGCTGATATCCTGGTTGAACATCGTGGCATTTTCGAACATAGCGCTCAAGTCATTCACGTTATCAACTGTCCAGCCAGTAATGTCCTGATTAAACGTAGGGTGATCTCCAAACATGCCATTCATTTGAGTCACGTTGATCACATTCCACCCGGTAATGTCATTGGTAAATGCAATTGCAGCGCGGAACATATTGGACATGTAGAGAACGCTACTGATGTTCCATCCACTGATGTCCTGGTTGAAAGAACTGGCGCCATTGAATAGTCCACTCATGTCCGTTACGCTGCCTACTTTCCATGCACTGATGTTCTGATTAAATGCTGTGGCGTATGAAAACGTTTGCGCTAAACTGGTCACATTAATAACATCCCATCCGCCAATATTCTGATTGAAGGAAGTGGCTCCGGCAAACATGGCAGCCATGTTGGTGACATTGCTTACTGTCCACCCACTAATGTCCTGATTAAAGGCACTGGCAAACCAAAACATTTGGGACATGTTTGTAACACTGCTAACATTCCAGGCACTAAGGGGTTGATTAAAGGATTCTGCATCAGCAAATAACTCAGACATATTGGTGACGGTGCCTACGTTCCATCCATTGATATTGTCATTAAGTGCAATGGCTCGCTTAAACATCCTTGACATATCAGTTACGCCAGCGAGATTGGGTTTATCAGCAGCGTTTATTCTCAGGTGCTGACAGCCTGCAAAAGCTGAGGCCATGGAGGTCCATGCGGTACTGCCCCATTGTTCAACCGTTAATATTTTACGGCTGTCCTTTGAAAAGAAGAGGCTGGCGTCATTAAAATATATTCTGGGAAATGACCCTGTGATTTCTACGCGGTAAGTTCCGGGGCTTCCAAAGTCGATTGTAGCAGTGCCACTCTGACTTAAAAGTGTTCCTGTGTGTGTCGGATTCCCAACCTCCACCCACAATACGTTATAATCGTAACCCACTCCTGTAGTAGGGATCTCTATTTGAGTGTTGGTTGTTTTTCCCGGATTGTCTGTCTTCCAAGTAGTTATAAAGGCTTGCCCGTTGATTACAAAGGGAGCAAAAAGTAAAAGAAGAAGTATTTGAGATTGTTTTGTAAGTCTTAATAATTCTGGAAGGAAGGGAATAGTTCTCATTCAGCTATATGCAGATTAGGTCAATCTTAAAGATTAGAATTTCTTCCGAGATTCTATCATAAAGTTATCCTAATGGCCAACTAAATTTTAAGTAGTCAACTTTGCACGGACTGGAGTTTTAGTATGGATCTGAGATTCAAATAGATATCAAATTATTAATGCTTTAATGTTAAGTAACCGTTAAGGCCTGGTCTACTTGTTGAAAACTCTACCTTATAAAAGTAAACCCCACTGGGTAATTCCTTCCCACTATTCCGTCTTCCTTCAAACCTTCGTTCTGGTAGTTCAGGGTTGTAGTTATCCATCTCAAAGACCTTATCTCCCCAACGGTTGTAGATAGTTACCTTATTATTGGGCTCCAGAAATTGAATGTTTTGGATTTCGAAGAAATCATTCATTCCATCTCCATTAGGAGAGATGCCATTGAAGGTTAGAATTTCGCCAATGACATCGATGGAAATGGTTACATCAACAAATGACAGTGAAGAATCAAATATTCTAAAACTGATACTTTCACTACTGCCGCTAAAGGTGGCATTAGTATAATCCAATGTAATAATGCCATTGCCATCGTAAGAAACGATACCGTTACCCGTTGCGGTAAGGTTGATCAATGAAGCCAAGTCAATGTTGTTGTTGGGGTCGGTGAGGTAATCCGTAATTAAAATGGTGATCACTTGTCCGGGTAAAATGGGTGGTGGTGTTGCCGGAGCCGTAAAGACAGGTGGTTGATTGAGGATATCAATACTTACACTTCCAATACTACACAACCCACACTGATTGCAAATTTCATAGTCAAAAGAATCCGCACCAATCGTTCCGTTAGTAGCAGTGTAATCAATACTGTTGTCAGTGTTAATTGTCACAGATCCCTTGGTAGGATTTTGTAAAATAGTAACGGTGATTACATCTCCTGCATTTACAGTGGAGGCACCAATTACATCCACTTGAGTGGCTTGATTAATATTGCTTTGAACAGTAGCCGAACCTGCCGTAATAGGTGGTAGAATCGTAATTACTAAATCATCTAAAACCTGAGGGCAGAAACCTGATGCGGCTACAGTCAGTGTCAATGTAATTGTTCCGTTAGTTTCGTCTGCAGTACTGGGGGTGTAGGTTGCATTTAACAAATTGGGATTATCAAACGAACCGGTCCCACTTGAAGACCATGTAGCAGATGAAGCACTTCCTCCTCCAATTGCTCCTGATAAACTTACCGCTGTTCCGGCACAAGGACTTTGATCCGATCCTGCATTGACGATAGTCAGAGTCGTGCAGGCAGGGGAGGTAATCATACCCGTTATGGGAAAATCAAAAGAACCTTCATCCGCATCATTATTTGCGATAGTAACAGTTGCATTAAAACTGCCTGCTGTGCTCCCTTGTAAGGTTACTGTAAAAGTACTTGTGACTCCGGCTGCAATACTGGTAAGCGCATTATTCACAATAAAGTCTGTACCTGAAACATTGATGCTGCTAATATCAAGTGAGCTACTTCCTGTATTTTCGATTGCAAATGTTTGTACAATGTCATTGCCTTGGACAGCACTTCCAAAATCAATAGCGGCAACTTGCCCATCAACAATTACAGCCGCAGTATTATCAGCCCCTGCATACACATTAATTTCCTGGCCAAGGAAAACAAACCCGCTCAACAAAGCAGTTCCTCCTGGTGTGGTTACAGATACATCGCCTGAGCTTCCGCTAGCTACTACTGCTGTTATACTTGTAG
>JBATLM010000234.1:0-2226 GCA_049289315.1 Cyclobacteriaceae bacterium | reverse complement strand
CGGAAACACAAAAAGCGCTAGATTGGTGGTGACTTGTGTAGGGTGGCACACGAACACATACACGGGCGTTAGCAACCATGCGCGGGAAAGAAAAAACCTAGCGATTTCTGTTACGCGAATAATGCTTCCTAGTCACTATTAAATTCATTCCGTATTTTGGCACATTTGCAAGCCACACATCCCGCCCGACCCCCAAGCTTGCAAAAGAGCCAAATCTCCTAAGATGTATAATGGACTAAAGCTCAGAATTCGCTATTTTTGACTGAATCGAATTGATATAGCTTGATGGAATATGTTCAACTTATAAATAAGACACTTAAGCCAAAGATTACTGAGAATCAGATTGTTGTAGATTTATTTGCAGGTTGCGGTGGTTTATCATTGGGTTTTGAATCGGCAGGTTACAAGACGATTGGGTTCGAAATGGACCAATCAGCAGCAACCTCTTATTCAAATAATCTCAATGGAGATTGCTTGCCAATAACGCTTGACCTTTCATTTGAATATCCAAAGGCTGAAATATTAATTGGTGGACCGCCTTGTCAACCATTCAGCGTAGGAGGACATCAAAAAGGAATAGATGATGCTAGAGACGGGTTTCCAATTTTTATTGATGCGATTAAAAAACTTCAACCTAAAGTTTTCATGTTTGAAAATGTACGAGGCTTATTATATCGCAACAAGGACTATTTTCAATTGATAACCAAAGAATTAAAGAAACTGGGTTATTTGGTTGATTTCAAACTCTTGAATGCTGTTGATTTTGAAGTTCCTCAAAATAGGGAACGACTATTTGTAATAGGCCATCGGTCAAAATTCATTTTTCCTAAGAATCGTAACAAGAGAATAACAACTGGAGAGGCTATTGGTGACTTGATGTACACAATTCCATCTGAAAGCAAATTTTTAACAGAATCAATGGACAAATATGTTGCTAAATACGAGAAAGCTTCCGATTGCGTAAACCCAAGAGACATCTACCCGAACAAACCTGCGAGAACCTTAACATGTAGAAATCTTGCAGGTGCAACAGGTGACATGCAACGGGTTAGATTAAAAGATGGTAGAAGAAGGAGATTATTAGTACGGGAGGCAGCAAGGCTACAAAGCTTTCCGGATTGGTTTCATTTCCACGGAAACGAAACTAGTCAGTTTAATCAAATTGGTAATGCGGTACCTCCATTATTAGCATTTCAACTAGCAAATTCGATTAAAGAATGTCTTGAACTAGGTGAATTATATTCAGCTAAAGAGATTTCCAAATCAAGTTCTTTACAAACAGAACTTACCTTATTCGATGCATGAAGAAATACATTTTGAAGAGTGCCAAACCAAGAGCTACTCAAAAAGCAATTAATGAGGCTCTCGAAATCCTAGAATTAGTAGGTATTCCTGTTGATAAGAAATCGCAAAGAGCTCTAGAAAAAATGGCGATGGCCTTTCTAGCGGTTGCGGGTGTGACAAATGATTGGTCTCAAACAAAGAGTTCGAAAGACGAGTACTTCTTAAAGACAAGGGATATCATAATCTACATCAACAAGCATTTCAAGGAAAAAATATCACCGGGTTCCTACGATGATATTCGAAGAAAGGATCTTAAGTTACTTGTAATAGCAGATCTAGTTGTAAACAGCGGTAAAAATTCAGGAGCAGCAACTAATAATCCAACTAGAGGCTATGCACTACTGCCTGAATTTGCTGAAGCTATTAAATATTACGGAACATCCTCGTGGTCAAAGAAGTTGAAGTTGTTTAATCAGAAAAAGGAAAAACTATCGGAAATACTATTGAGAAAAAGATCACTTGAAAAAATACCTGTAACGCTACCTGGAGGAAAAGCAATAGATTTATCCTTAGGCGAACACAATATTTTACAAAAGAAAATAATAGAAGAGTTCTTACCTATTTATGGGAAAAATTGCGAAGTTCTTTATATAGGAGATACGTCAAATAAACTTTTGCATATCGAGGAAGAAGAATTAAAGAAACTCAACTTCTTCAAACTTTCTCACGAAGAGCTTCCTGATGTGATTGCCTATAACAGAAAAAAGAACTGGCTTTATTTGATTGAGGCGTACTACAGCACTGGACCAATGTCAGAATTAAGGGTAATAGAACTGAGAAAATTACTTAAAAAATGCAAAGCGGAACCAATTTTTGTCACGGCCTTTTTAACAAAGGGGGATTTTAAAAAAATTGCGGCTGACATAGCTTGGGAGACAGAAG
>JBATLM010000233.1:0-14790 GCA_049289315.1 Cyclobacteriaceae bacterium | reverse complement strand
TGTACATCAGGTTGTGCATTGGCAACCAATCTATAGTAAGTGTAGCTGCTGTTGCTGGTGTATTGAATCCTTTTAGAGCCTTCCCATGTTTCCATGGACTGCAGCATGTTGAAGGTGAAATGAGAATTGGCTGGAGGATCTTGTACAATACCGGTCACCTCGCAAGCTACTTCACGTGTACCGTAGAGTATGATTTTACCAAGTGGACTCGTGTCGCCTTTCCCCTTGTAGTTAAAGTATTTCCGTGCTGCACTCTCGGTGAGCACCATTTTGTTGGGGCCTCTCAATGCATCATCTGCTGAGCCTTCTATTAAATTAAATGTAAAGAAGGAAAAGAAGTTAGAGTCAGCCAGCAGCACCCAGTCTTCCGTAAAGGCCTTGTCCTCATATTGTACAATGACTTGGTTGACGGGCCGAATACGAACTGCATCTTCTATTTCCGGCACCTCATCGACCAATGTTCTGGCCATAGGCTCAGCACAGGTAGCCATGTTAAAATCTTGCTCTGCCAGCCTGCCGGTGATACCCAGCCGATAAATTCTGTTGGCATCAGTATGAAAGCGATCATAACTCACCTCGTCAGAGATGTACAAAAGAATGATCAACGCTGTGGCCATTCCCACAGTTAGACCGAAAATGTTGATAAAAGAGTAGAATTTTTGCCTTTGCATATTGCGCAAGGCTACTTTGAAGTAGTTAAGCCACATGGTACTTGGGTTGCGTTGAATCCTAGACGCAATGCAGCGGGAAGAGGTTGCATTAGATTCTAGCCTGTTACCACAATCTCTTTAGCGCGGAAGTTACTTCCGTGCTTACCCGTAACTTTAATCAGCTCTTTACCTTTTTATAATGCCCGTCAAAGGCGACTATCCAGGTTGCACCTTCATCGATACTCTGTTGCCAGAACTGTCGCACCGTTCCATCTGAATTGTTGTACCACGTAATTCTGTTTTTAACTGTGCCTTTGCCATCACGCCTCGGTTGCTCGTTTTCCATGATCATTTTCCCGTCACTGTATCCACCCTCAATGAGCAGTGTTGCTCCGGAGTTGTCCACCCACATTTGCTGCCACTTTCCTTTGATGAAGTTGTACTTATTGACGCTGTTGCCTATGGATCCACCACCTGTCCAGTTTTCAGTGAGTGCGCAACCACCTGCCACTGCCGTGATGATGTTGTGCCCCACAATGGTATCGGTTCCGAATTTGTATACATCCCATTCACCAATCCAGAAATCAAACTCGTGGACTTTGTCAGAATCGCAAGGTTGGGTTTGCGCATTGGTGTTGATGGCCGTAAGTGCTATCGCAAATGTGAGTATGAATAACAGTTTTACTTTTTTCATATCAATAAGTTAGAAGAGACTGATGGGTTTTTGAAAAAATACAGGTGGTAATTGTAATGGTTAAGGTAATTATACCCCATATCACAGGAGTGAATCAATCCTTTGTATTCATCTCACAACCCAAAAACGACTCACACCATGTGGCTATGGTTGGTTATAAAATGATAATTTTGAGGGTATGAATGAGTTGGAACGTTGGATTGAAAAACTGAAGTCAAGTCTTGAAAAGGGTGAATTTGTAAAACTGACCTTGAGTAAACCAGTCAGGGCTTCAGAATTAGTTAATGTCTACGTCAAGCAAGTAGTACTGAAAGAAGAACCTAAACTATCGTTTACTTATCATTACAAGACCAGAGATGTAGTTAAGAATTACAACCTAGGGGAAGGGGTGGATAAGGCTCAAGAACTATTGTCCAACGAATTTAAAATAGGGACACTATTCGCTACTATGGAAGATGTGGTGCTTCGTATTTCTAAAAAAGGAAAAATGGTAGTCACCACAACCGCAGCAAGCCAAGCTGCTGTTTCTGTAGAAACCCACGATAAGCAAAAAAGAAAACGAGCTTTGGAAGGGGATACCTACCTTACGCAATTAGGAATTGCTGATGCGCAGGGTAAAATCATCCCTAAGATGGCGGACAAGTTCCGGCAAATTAACAAGTACCTGGAGGTGATGGAAGAGTTGATTAAGTCAGCGGATTTCCCAGGTGCCATCAGCATTGTGGACATGGGAGCAGGAAAGGGCTACCTCACCTTTGCACTCTATGATTACCTGAGGAATAAACTTCAGCATGATGTTACAGTAACTGGAGTAGAGTTAAGAAAAGATTTGGTGGATAAATGCAACAAAGCCGCAAAGGAATGTGGTTTTGATCACCTTCATTTTGAATGCAGTTCTATTGAAGATTTTGAGTTAAAAGAAGTAGACATATTGATTGCGCTTCACGCCTGTGATACGGCTACAGACGATGCCATTGCCAAGGGAATAAAAGCCGATGCATCATTGATCGTATGTGCTCCTTGTTGTCATAAACAAATCAGGCAACAATTAAAGGGGAAGGAATTTAAGAACCCCATCCTTAAATATGGGATTTATAAAGAAAGGGAGTTTGAAATGGTGACTGATGCAATCAGGGCATTGGTGCTGGAGCGCAATGGCTATAAGTCTACTATTTTTGAATTCATCTCAAGCGAGCATACCGGAAAGAATACCATGCTGGTAGGGGTGAAGTCAAAACACAAAGCGGATACAGCTGTTATTCAAGGAAAGATTGATGCGATAAAGGAAACATATCAAATCGACCACCACTACCTGGAGACGATCATCTCATAAAAAGCTTTCTTGTAGAGAAGAAATGAAAAGGGGATGAATGATAAGTTGGATACTTACCATCATCCCCAGTTTCATAATTTAAAACCCTAGTTTTGGGTCTTAATGTTGGTGTCCTTAGGTCGCTCAGCCTTTTGCTTGTTGACCATCGCTTCCACATCTTTTAGTAATTGTTTGGCATCATATACAACACCGTCTTTGATGGTGTACTCTACGCCACCTACTCTTTCAGGCTTTCCGGTTTCGTCATTCAATCTTACTGCACCTGTGCCGTATAGTACCTTCAGGTTTTGCAGAGGGTTTTCTCCAACAATAACTAAATCGGCTAATAAACCTTCACGGATTACACCGTATTCGATAGGCTTTTTCTTTGGGTAGAATACTTCCTCAGCAGCGTGCATAGTACCCGCTCTTATTACTTCCAGTGGGTGTAAACCTGCTTCCTGAAGCATCTCTAGTTCTAAAATAGTACCAAAGCCGTAGAGCTCATAGATATAGCCAGAGTCAGAACCTAAAGTGATCTTACCACCTCTGTTTTTGTATTCATTCAAGAACTGCATCCACACCTGATAGTATTTCTTCCACGCTACTTCGTCTTCCGTAGTCCAGTCGAACCAGTAAGCACCATGGCTTAAGCGACTTGGTTCGAAGAAGTCCATCTGTGTTGGCAAGGTGTACTTATCATGCCAGTCAGCATTGCGGGCACGCATTACATCTCTACCCGCGGAGTAGATGGTCATGGTAGGGTTGATGAAAAAGTCATTTTCCAAAAACTCATCCAACAGTGCATTCCATTTCTCACCACCCGGCTTCACAAGGTTCCATTGACGTGCCACATTACCGAACCGATGTTGCTCATCACCATAGTTGATGTCGTAGGGCCAGGGTTGTACATCATGGTTTTCGTACATCGATTCGAACAAGCCATAAAAGTGGGTCATACTGGTCAATCCCAGTCTGGCTGCATCCAGGGCGTTCATCTGTGCTACACCACTTTGTGCAAGGTGAGCTGTACTTCCCATGCCTTGTGCATTGGCCTCATCCAGTAAAGCCTTCATGATTTCCGGACGGTGTGACCCTAACTTGAATCCATGAACACCTTTTGTCTTGGCATAGCGAACCCATTCCTTGGCATCTTCCGGAGATTTTACATCACGGTTGGCCCATTCCTTTCCTGTGCCCATTCTTTGAAAGACAATCATGCGGGGAGCTACGATTTCATTACGCTCACTGCGCTGGCTTTCATTTACTGACCACTCCAGTGGACCAAACGGAACTCCGCGAACCGTTGTGATACCATTGGCCAACCAAAGCTTGTACACGTATTCCGCTTCTTCTGCTTTCACTTCTCCTCCAGTGTGCACATGCAAGTCAATGAGACCCGGCATGATGTATTTGCCTGTAGCATCAATTTCCTTCACGTTTCCTTTGGTAGCTAGTTTAGGACGTTTTGCAGGATCAATTGCGATGTGCGGAACACCAACACTTTTAATGTTCACGATTTTATTCTTTTCAATCACAATATCAACAGGACCTGTTGGAGGCGCTCCCGTTCCGTCAATCATCGTCACTCCGCGAATGATCAATTGATCGTACTGACCGCCACCTTCTCCGGCTTTGCGATCGGGGCCAGGTGTTAGTGCTTTGCGTTCCTGCGCCTCCGCCATCAGCGATGCGATGAGCAGGGTACAGGCTATTAAGTACTTCATGTTCTGTTAGGTTTGGTATAAATCAGTTATTAATACTATTAATTCTGGTTAACGTTTACTTTGGTAGCATCCGGTCTTTCTGCCTTTTGCTTGTTCACCATGTTCTCTACGTCTTTCAATAATTGCTTGGCATCATACACGATACCGTCTTTGATGGTGAATTCAACACCGCCTACCCTTTCAGGCTTTCCGGTTTCGTCATTCAAACGAACAGCACCTGTACCGTACAATACTTTCAGATTTTGGAGTGGGTTCTCTCCAACAATGACCATATCTGCTAAAAGTCCTTCACGGATTACTCCGAACTCGATAGGCTTTTTCAATGGCTTGAATACCTCTTCAGCACCATGCATGGTGGCCGCACGAATGACTTCCAAAGGGTGGAAGCCTGCCTCTTGTAACATCTCTAATTCCAATACAGTACCAAAGCCATATAGGTTGTAAATGAATCCTGAATCAGAACCGACAGTGACTTTACCACCTCTGTTCTTGTAATCATTTAAGAACTGCATCCACACCTGGTAGAATCTTTTCCATTCCACTTCATCTTCTGTAGTCCAGTCGAACCAGTAAGCACCATGGCTTAGGCGGCTGGGCGTGAAGAAATCCTGCTGTGTCGGCAAGGTATATTTCGCATGCCAGTCCGCATTGCGGGCTGCCATTACATCCCGGCCCGCAGAATAGATGGTCATGGTAGGGTTGATGTAGAAATCTCTTTCGATGAATTCATCTAACAACGCATTCCATTTCTCTCCGCCTGGCTTTACAAGGCTCCACTGGCGTGCTACTTGTCCAAAGCGATGTTGCTCATCACCGTAGTTGATGTCATAAGGCCAAGGCTGCACATCGTGGTTTTCGTACATCGATTCGAACAAACCGTAGAAGTGAGTCATACTGGTAAGCCCTAAACGAGAAGCATCCAGTGCATTCATTTGTGCTACTCCGCTTTGTGCAAGGTGAGCGGTACTTCCCATGCCCAATGAATTGGCTTCATCCAACAAGGCTTTCATGATTTCCGGGCGATAAGAACCCAGCTTAAGTCCATCCACACCTTTCTTCTTGGCATACTGTACCCACTCTTTGGCATCTGCAGGAGTAAGTATTTTGCGACCTTCCCATTCTTTTCCGCTTCCTGGGCGGTGGAAGGATACAATCCTTGGTGCTACAATTTTGTTGCTTGCGCTTCTTGCTTTCTCAGACAGTGACCATTCCAGTTCACCAGCAGGTACACCACGTACGGTAGTGATACCATTGGCCAGCCAAAGCTTGTACGTGTACTCTGCTTCAGGAGCTTTTTCCGGGCCACCGGTATGCACATGTAAATCAACAATACCCGGCATAATGAATTTGCCAGTGGCATCGATTTCTTTTACGTTGCCTTTGGTAGCCAACTTAGGTCGCTTGGCAGGATCGATAGCAATGTGAGGTACACCAACAGAAACGATATCTACAATTTTATTTTTCTCTACTACAATATCAACAGGTCCAGCAGGAGGTCCACCGGTTCCATCAATAAGGGTAACACCTCGAATAATTAACTGGTCATAAGGACCGCCACCGTCAGTGGATTTACGATCCGGCCCTCCAATCATCTGCGCAGAAACGAGCAGCGGAAGGGCGACAAAAGTGAATATTAAAAACTTTTTCATATGAGTAGGATTGGGTTTTATTGTTGAATATCTAAGATACCCAAAACCAATGCCTACCCGGACAAAATGTGTATAAATGGTACAATACGGGTTTAAAAAGTAACGGTCTGTTCCATCAACTCATGTTGACAAAACAGACCGCTATAATTTAGAGCAGCCGAAGATTAATTCTGCTGTCCTGATACTTTAGTAGCATCTGGTCTTTCTGCTTTTTGCTTGTTGACCATTTGCTCTACGTCTTTCAATAATTTCTTGGCATCGTAAACGATACCGTCTTTAATGGTGTACTCAACACCACCCACTCTTTCAGGCTTTCCGGTTTCGTCATTCAAACGCACGGCACCTGTACCGTAAAGTACTTTGAGGTTTTGCAATGGGTTCTCATCTACGATCACCATGTCTGCCAAAAGACCTTCACGGATTACTCCGTACTCGATAGGCTTTTTCAAAGGCTTGAATATTTCTTCAGCACCATGCATGGTAGCCGCACGAATGACCTCCAATGGATGGAAACCAGCTTCCTGTAACAACTCCAATTCTTGAATAGTACCAAATCCGAAAAGATTGTAGATGAAGCCTGAATCGGAACCTACAGTCACTTTACCACCTCTGTTCTTGTAATCATTCAAGAATTTCATCCATACCTGATAGAATCTTTTCCATTCCACTTCATCTTCTGTAGTCCAGTCGAACCAGTAAGCACCATGGCTTAGGCGACTAGGTGTGTAGAAATCCTGCTGTGTAGGCAGTGTGTATTGTGCGTGCCAGTCCGCATTGCGTGCTGCCATTACATCTCTTCCCGCCACGTAGATAGTCATGGTAGGGTTGATGTAAAAATCTTTTTCGATCCATTCATCCAACAACGCATTCCATTTCTCTCCACCTGGCTTTACCAAATTCCACTGACGGGCTACCTGACCAAAGCGATGTTGCTCATCACCATAGTTGATATCCAATGGCCAAGGCTGTACATCGTGGTTTTCATACATCGATTCGAACAAACCGTAGAAGTGAGTCATACTGGTAAGTCCCAAACGTGATGCATCCAGAGCATTCATTTGTGCTACCCCGCTTTGTGCAAGGTGAGCCGTGCTACCCATTCCCAAGGCGTTGGCTTCGTCCAACAATGCCTTCATGATCTCAGGACGGAAAGAAAACATTTTCAATCCATCTACGCCATTCTTCTTGGCATACTGTACCCATTCTTTGGCGTCAGCAGGAGTAAGGATCTTGCGATCTTTCCATTCTTTACCGCTTCCGGGTACTTGAAAGTTAACAATGCGGGGAGCCGCAATTTTATTGCTGGCACTTCTCGACTTTTCAGATAAAGACCACTCAAAGTCTCCGGTAGGAACACCACGGACGGTGGTGATACCATGGGCCAACCAAAGCTTATAGGTGTATTCCGCTTCAGGTGCTTTCTCTTCTCCACCGGTATGCACGTGCAAGTCGACAATACCCGGCATGATGTACTTACCTGTTCCATCTATCTCTTTTGTTTTTCCTTTGGTGGCCAGCTTTGGTCGCTTGGCAGGATCGATAGCAATATGAGGTACCCCAACGCTCTTGATGTTGACAATTTTATTGTTTTCTACCACGATATCAACTGGTCCTGTTGGAGGTCCACCTGTTCCGTCAATAAGAGAGATACCGCGAATGATTAATTGATCAAAAGGACCTTCGCCTTCACCTGCTTTGCGGTCGGGTGCACCAATCATCTGTGCAGACACCCACATAGGGAGGGACAAAAGTGTTACTAGTAAAATACGTTTCATTATAGATTTTATTTGATGGTTCGAAGAGCAAGGTACTTCAAAACTAATGACCACTCCTTAAAATGTGTACCAATGGTTGAATTTATGTTTGACCAGCCAATAGGCGTAAATAAGCTGCTAACAAACAAAAACAGCCCGTCTCGCAACGGAATAGTTGCGAAACGGGCTGTATGTAAAAAGGATAGGGTTTATTGTTCTCCTCGTTCTGCTTTTTGCTTCTTTACCATGTTTTCTACATCGCGAAGTAGCTGCTTGGCATCGTACACGATACCATCTTTTATGGTGTATTTAACTCCTCCAACACGTTCTACTTTGCCCGTTACATCATTCAATCTCGGAAACCCGGTGCCATATAATACTTTGAGGTTTTCAACCGGATTCTCATCGATGATGATCAGGTCCGCCAGCATGTCGGGTCTTACAATTCCAAACTCTATGGGCTTGCCTTTCGGTTCAAAGATCGCTTCAGCAGCATGAAGTGTTGCCCCTCTGATTACTTCCAAAGGATGAAAGCCAGCCTCCTGTAACAACTCCATTTCTTCAATCACACCGATGCCATAGAGGTTGTAAATAAAGGAAGCATCATCACTTACAGTAACACGGCCACCGGCATTTTTATAGTCATTAAGAAAAGACATCCACACCCGGTAGAAGTTTTTCCAGGCTACTTCTTCCCATGTGGTCCAGTTGTAAAAGTAAGAACCATGGTTGACCCTGCTGGGTTCATAGAAATCGTGTAATGAAGGCAGTACATACTTTGGCATCCACTCTGCGGTGCGTGAACGCATCACATCTCTTCCTGCGAGGTAGGCGGTCATGGTGGGATCTAAAATAAAATCATGCTTGAGAAACAATTGAATGAGGTCGTTCCACTGTTGGCTGCCACGAGGGTAAATCTTATCCCACTGATAAGCTACTTGAGTGAAACGATCCTGTTCGTTGTTGTATTCCAAATCCCGTGGCCAATGCTGAATGTCTTCGTCTTTGTAAAGCGATTCGAACAGACCATAGAAGTGGGTGAGGTTATCCAATCCCATTTCAGCAGCATCGCGTGCGTTGACACGGCCCACCATCATTTGTGAAAGGTGAGCTACAGAGCCCATTTTCCTTTTGTGCGATTCATCAATGGCAGCTGCCATCACCTCTGGATCGAGGTTAAATATTTTGATACCATCCACACCTTTGCTGTCGGCCCAAGCTACCCACTCGCGCGCTTTGGCAGGGGTGTGTACCGAACCACCTTTCCAGTCTGAGCCTGATCCGGGTACTTGGAAGTTGACAATACGAGGTGCTACTATTTTGTTTTCAGCACTGCGCTTCTTTTCGTTTTCCACCCAGTTCACTTCACCTGCGGGTACTCCGCGTATGGTAGTAATGCCATGTCCCATCCACAATTTATAAGCATACTCTGCTTCGGGAGCTTTGGGCACATCGCCTACGTGGGTGTGAATGTTGACAAACCCTGGAAGTACATAAGCACCATGGGCATCGATTTCTTTGGTTCCTTTTGCTGGACGATCAGCAGGAACAATAGGAACATGAGGCGTACCCACCAGCACAATTTCTTTGATCTTATTGCCTTCGATTACGATATCAACGGGACCATAGGCAGGGGCACCAGTTCCATCAATAAGTTGGGCACCACGGATAACCATTCTGTTGAACGGGCCTTCACCTTCGCCTGCTTTTCGATCGGGGGCAGGCTTTACCTGTGCCATTGAAAACGCTGAAATATTCAGTAGGATAACTAATAGTAAGTATCTCATGATTAGTATGTTATAGTAAGTATATTAAACTGAATTATCAATCTATTCTTTAGTGCCAGCGGGGATAGGAGGTGGACCCTCCGGCAAAAAGGCCTTGTACTCATAGGAACCTTTTCGCTGTCTGAATTCACTCTGAACAGCCTCTAGCAATTTTGGATCTTCAAGCACATCGATCATGGTCATAGATAATGCCTTTGCTGAGTAGATCATTCCTTTATGCCCAATGGACATACCCCCACAGGCAACTACTGCCCAAGAGTGCCCAGGTGTACCCGCAGGTTGAGTTGTGCCACCTAAACGAATCTCTGGAACAAGCCAACTTACATCACCAACATCTGAAGAAGCTCCACCAGGGTGCTCCATTGTCTCTTCCATGGGCTTGATCTTACCATCTATTCCAGTTTCTGGGGCACCAGTTTCCTTCTGTATCTGCTTAGCAAAAGCAATTTCTTCGGGCGTGTAAGTGATATCGCCTAATTGCTCGAGATTCTTTTGCAATGCTGCACCACCAGCACGATTCACTAAAATCTCGTGAATTCCGGAAACTAGTTTTATTTCATAATCAACATCCGCCATCAGCGCGGCACCTTTGGCTATACGTTCCACCTTTTTCCAAACTTCCACCATACCTTCTCTTCTAGTGTCTCTGACACGTGTCCATATGTTGGCATAATCTGGAACTATATTAGCCGCACTGCCTGCCTTTTGAATTTGATAGTGAATCCTAACTGTAGGTTTGATATGCTCTCTTAGATAGTTGATGCCTGTTGTGTAAAACTCCATCGCATCCACCGCGCTTCGTCCATTCCACGGATCAAGTGATGCATGCGCAGTTTGCCCCCTGAACTCTACCTCAAAGTCTACCAAAGCAAGCGTACTTTGTACTGCGGCTTCTGTATTGTTGCTTGGATGCCAATCAAAGCATGCATCGAGGTCATTAAATAGACCAGCTCTGGCGATAAATAGTTTGCCGAAGAATCGTTCTTCCGCGGGTGTACCATAAAAGCGAACCGTTCCTTTTAACTTTCCAGCAGCGATCAATTCTTTAACGGCAACTGCTGCCGCCATACTTCCCACACCAAACATATTGTGTCCACAACCGTGGCCTGGTGCACCGGGCGTAACGGGTTCTTTTATCGGTGATGCCTTTTGGGAGAGACCAGGCAGAGCATCGAACTCGCCAAGTATACCGATTATTGGTTTTCCCGACCCATAGCTTGCAATAAATGCAGTTGGGATATCAGCCACACCTTTTTGAATAGTAAATCCTTGCTCTTCCGCATAGTCTGATAAAAGTTGGGACGATTTATTTTCTTCGAATGCCGTTTCAGCATAACCCCATATTTCGTCACTCATTTTTATCATCTCCGCTTTGTGATTTTCAATACTGGTGATAGCAGCTTGTTTATTAGCGGAAAGTTTTGGTTTCTTTTGCGCTAAAGTTGAAGAGTGAGCAAAGAGAACAAGCGCAGCAATACAGTATTTAAATTTCATGGTTCCAGCGGTTTGTGGTTAGGCGTTATTAAAAATAGTCAAAATGGGGAGTTGATTGGTAGTAGGAGAGTTTAAACTCTAAAAACTACGGATCTGCGATTGCATAATTTATGCGAACGGCCTGAGAAACAAAGTGCTGACACTAAAAAGGTATTATTCTCTATATTTAAAGCGATTACTCAGAAAATGATAAAAGCATTCCTTTCATGTGTATTCTTAAGCTTTTGGTTTCTGGCCAGCGGTCAGAACTATAACGCATCCATTGATGTGAATGAAGATGAGTTTGTTATTGAATACATTGCTCATGCGTGTTTCAGAATTCATACTGCTGATCATACGATAATGATTGATCCCTATGCTGACAAAGTATGGATTGGTTATTCTTTTCCTACAGGCCTCGAAGCAGATACAGTATTTATTACTCATCCCCATTATGATCATGATGGTGGAATACATCTGGGTAAACGCCCCGACTGGCTCAATAGCTCACCTTTTATTATGATACCTAAGAAATATAGCGTAGGTAATATAGATGTGCAGGGATATACGGGCTTGCATGCTGCGCCTTACGGAAAAGAATTCAGTTCAATGAATGCGGTGTGGGTATTTACAATAGCAGGCATAACTATTTGCCATATTGGAGATAACGGGCCAATTACCGAAGAGCTGCTGAGTCAATTGCCACCCATTGATATATTGATGTTGCCCGTTGATACACACCAGCACATCTTAAGAAAGGATGCACTTAAAGATTGGATCGCCAAAACAGGGGCGAAGGTGGTGCTGCCCATGCATTACCGCATTGATGAACTCGAGCCGGAACCAGAAAAGCTGACTAGCCTGGGGCCAGTGGATTATGATTTTATGAATACCTATAAAGTCAACACCTTAAAAAGCAACTTCATCAAATATTCGCGGCAACGCTTGCCTAAACAAACTACATTTATTGTATTGGATCATTATAGAAAATAAAAACGTATGAATCGTCTCTTTACTGCTATTGCTCTTTTGTTGTGTATGAATATTGCCACTGATGTGTTTTCACAGGAAGCCTATCGCAGGTGGCGTGTGATGAATCAGATACGCAACGACAAATTTGATCTTGTACTTCCTGAAGTGATGAAGGAGAACAACATCGATATGTGGATCATTACCAATAAGGAAGGCAACTTTGATCCGTTGTATCAGGATATGGGAGAAGGATACGCAGGACAAAACGGATATTACATATTTACCAACATCGGTAAACCAAGAATAGAAAGAGCAGCATTGGGTATTGATGGCGGCTTCTTAGAAGGAGGAGGGTCGTACGATTATTTCGGGAGTGAAAGTGAATTGAAAGAGTTTGTAACGAAGCGTGACCCCAAGCGCATTGGCCTTAACATGTCTAAGATGATAGGGGGTGCCGATGGATTGTCGTACACGATGTACCATCACTTGGCGGAGACACTGGGAAAGAAATACGAAGCCCGCTTTGTATCGGCAGAGAAGTTGGTGTCGGATTTTAGATCAAGAAGAGTAGCTACCGAGATCGCAACTTTTGCGGAGGCAGGAATATTGTCCTACACCATTGCAGAGAAAGCATTTTCCAATGATGTGATCACTCCCGGAGTAACTACACTCGAAGATGTAGCATGGTGGATGAGAGAACAGCAGTTTAAGAACAACCTGGAAACTTCTTTTGGTATTCCGTCTGTGTACATCACCGGACCTGATGGTATCGTAGCTACGTCTACTGACCGCATTATTCAGCGCGGTGATATATTAATGCTCGACTGGGGTGTAGGGTTGATGAACATGTACACCGATATGAAGCGTGTAGCCTATGTATTGAAAGAAGGAGAAACCGATGTGCCGGAAAGTATCAAGAATGCCTTTAATCAAGGTATCAAAGCGCGACAAGTGATTAAAGAAACCATTAAGCCGGGCATAACTGCCGAGCAGAACTATGAGAACATCTACAAGGCACTGGCTGATGCTGGCTTTGGTAAGATTGAATTTAACAAGCCCAATATGGACAGCAAGACAGACGTGGTGATTGGTTGTCACTCTGTAGGTAACTGGGGTCATGGCATAGGGCCGAGCATTGCACAGTGGAACCCGGTACGATTTAAGTACATCGTAAAGCCTACCAACTTATTGTCGATCGAGTTGTTTGCCTATACTTCGCTGCCTGAATGGGGAGGCAAGAAGTTGCGTGTGCCTTTGGAAGATGATGCAGTGGTTACCGAGCGCGGCATCGAGTGGTTGTATCCAGTGAACCAGAGGGTGTTGTTGATTAAGTAGTTTTGAGTTATAAATTATAAGTTATTAGTAGGGCTCATAACCCACACCGTACTGCTATGCCGAGGCACGAGGCATCTTTGCAATGCGAAGAGCGGAAAGTGGCCATTTGAAATGCAAAAGCTTTTCATTGCTAGTACTACTGTTTCTATTTAATCCCGCACTTAATAACTATTATCTGTTAGCACGATCGCTTTTCAGATTGCAAAGACGCTTCGTACCTCAGCGTAGCATAGGAACTTACCGGTTAGCACCCGATCCTGTTTCTGTCTGACCTACAAACTATACTGATACGCTACCTATTCCAAGCTCATCTGAATGACGGAATAGATGATTTTGCAATTTATAGTAGAGTTTTCACAGTCAGAATCCTAAATCCTAATCACTATAATAATACTTCTCCTTCACCGGCTTCACCAACAGATTACACACCAATCCTACCAAAAGCAACCCCGCCATGATGTACATGGTAAACGAGTAAGCCTGTGCAGGAGGTAGCCCTACGGTGTTGATCTGGTAGGCGCGCAGGTAGTTGATCAGGCTGGGGCCGAAGAGCGCTGCCAGCGACCAGGCTACCAGCAAGCGACCGTGGATGGCACCGACTTGCATGACACCACCCATATCTTTAAGGTAGGCGGGTACAGTCGCAAACCCACCACCGTACATGCTGATGATGATGCAAAAGGTGACGATAAACATGATGGTGTTGCCCATGTTGCCAAAAAAAGGTATGGCGATGTAGAGCAACGCACCCAATAGGAAAAATATCGTGTAGGTATTTTTTCTTCCTATCTTATCAGAAGTGGTAGACCAGAAGAACCGACCCAACATATTGAACAAACTGAGTAACCCCACGAAGCCTGCTGCAGCTGCCACGCCCACGGCACTCGCTTCGCCCACTGCCTCTATAGAAAACATTTCCTGTATCATCACGGAAGCCTGACCGAGTACGCCTATGCCGGCCGTGACGTTGAGCAACAGCACGAAAAAGATGAGCCAGAACTGCGGAGTTTTGATGGCGGTATCAGCGTCTACATTAGCGGTGGTGATCATGGCATTGGGCTTCATGGCTGCAAGCTGGTAGCCGGTCGGTTGCCAGCCCTCTGCCGGAATGCGCACGGTGAACACTCCCAGTAGCATTACCATAAAATAAATGACGCCCATGGCCAGAAAGGTTTCTCCTACACCTACGCTGCTTGAGGTGCTGAAAACGTTCATCAGACTTACAGACAGGGGAGAGGCAATCATGGCGCCACCTCCAAAGCCCATGATGGCCATGCCAGTAGCTAACCCTGGCCGATCAGGGAACCACTTGATGAGTGTGGAGACAGGGGAAATGTACCCTAATCCCAATCCGATGCCGCCCAACACCCCGTGCCCGAGGTAGACGATCCAGATGTTGTGCATGTACACACCGATGGCGGCTATGATAAACCCACT
>JBATLM010000232.1:0-2648 GCA_049289315.1 Cyclobacteriaceae bacterium | reverse complement strand
TTCTTATACTGCTTCATTGCCTACACCTTGAATCTATAACATTTCTGAGTTATTCAGGAAGCCCTAATTATTTTTTAGTCCAACTTCAGAACTCCTTACCTCTCGCAATGTGAAAGTGCAGATATTTTGTAAATTAGTTTCAGTTCTGTACCGGGGAAAACTGTTTCAGTTTGATTGAGTAGTAGTGTAAGTTTTTCAGCGGCTTGATTAAATCTAGGAGCAGAGAGGGAATGCAATGTGATGGTTAGCGTTTTATTTCTATAATCTGGATACAAGTCTGCATTGTTTTTTATGATTTGCTTTACAAGCATTCTTTTTTCTTCTGATGTCTCTTTTAGATAAGCCCCGAGTTCATTAGCTGTTGCTGTTTCTGCTCGATAGCAGATCATTTTAATGATGTTCATTAGTGTTTTACTTTCTTGCTTTAGTTTGTTATACCGTGTTTGCTCTGGCATATCTTTTAGCATAATACGTGGCGGTATTGTCTTTCGTTGTTCATTGATTTTATTCTCTGTTTCTTGTTGTTTTTCTATTTGCTCCATGAGGGCAATCTGTTTATTTTGTAGTGCAGGCATTTCATCTAAAGAAGCCTCTAAGGCTTGTTCTGTTAATAAGATTACTTTGGCTTTGAGCCGTCCTGTTTTTTCTTTTTCTTTTTTAAGCCTGTGACTCATCTGGCGATAGGGTGGGTTTACGACCTCCTTGTTTTCATCAATAGCTTCTGTTCCGAACTGTATCATTTTATCAAAATCATAATCCATGATCATATACCGAAAGAAGTTTTCCTGACTCCATCTTCCAAACATTCTTCCTGCAACTACTTCCATACTGATTATTTGGTTGGTGGTTATGATGGCAGTTTGATGTCCCTTATCTGTGAGCCTCCTTATTTCCCGGAACAATACACCGCCCAGTGTGGTTTGTCTTTCGCATAATTGCATGGTAATCGTATGTTCAAGTACCTTGACATCCGCATTTTTAAAGGATTCCTTATCCCATGTATCCTTAACATTTTTGCGATAGGTTATCACGGCTATGCGGTGCTGTTTCCACAGTCGTTCAAAGAAGGCAGGCTGATAAGCTTCCCGATCAAAAATGAGCGTGCATACAGGTAATTCCTTTGTAGCTTCTGCTTCCTCTGTAACCGCTGATTGTATATCTGCCGACAAAACAGGTACTTCTACTGTTGGCACCTCTTCCTCTTTCACAGGTAAAACGGGTGTCGGGAGTAAAACTGTTTTTTGCAACTCCGCAATAATTGTATGCTCGATCACCTTCTGCAGTTTTTCTGTCAGCTCGCCTGTAACCATAATCACCGGCAAGCCTTTAGCATCATTTACCCAGTATTCTGTTGTGGCGCTTAGGCAGAGCTTTTGACGGGAAACAAACTTGGCAGGAAGATTAGCCTTGTGTCCATAATAAATGCGAACATGTCCATCAATATAAAGAAAGGATGCTTCCTCAGAAGGTTCACTATACCAATGGTCTATGAGCAAACGATTGAGTTTTTGTGCTTGCTCCTGATGCGTAAGCAACTTGATTTTATCCCGAAGACATCTTACTTCCGGAATGCGATCAAGACCTATTATCTTCCCGATCTCTCCGGGCTTGCATTGTTTAAGTTGTTCAGGATTTTTTATACGGGCTAAAGCCATAAAGGCTAAGGTCAGAACGACAGACTCTAAGCCATAATAATGACTTTCGGGTACAGTATAAACGTCCTTGGTCTTTAATAATCCCTGTGCAAGTAATGCAGGTAATAAAAATAATATCCCCGCTCCACAGACGGCTTCATGTGCATCAAACTCAATGGTTGCATTCCCTGCACCTAATACCGCCGTTGCCATACGGTCCTCGTAACGGGTGGTCGCTATACCTAAGGGGGCAGAGATGTCCGCTTCATTGCGGGTGTTTAACGTGCTGCCAATCACAATACTATCTGTCGACTTCTCTTTTTTTTAAATACCCCTGGGTAATATTATACCGGATACCAGATTCTGCAACACCTTCCTCCTTTGCTATACTATTCACACTTTGACCTTTGTCTAACTTAGACTGAATGCGTAAACGACAATCTCCCGTAATTTTATACGCCGTTCCCTTACGGCCATCTGCTCCAAAAAAACCAGCTTCGCCCTTATCCATAAATTTTTTATACGAACGACGAACACTATCCTCGCTTACGTGAAAGCATCTTTGTATTTCTGATTGCCGACAAAGACCTTGATGGATAAAATTGCTCGTTATGTAACGAAACGCATTGAGGTCACTTTTAGGATGAGCATAAACAGGAAGACCATTCACGATATATTGAACCAAGTCTTCTTTCTCATAAACGCCAAGACAGGATGAAATAAAAGTAGTGCCCGATGGGAAAATAGGTAAACGTAATTGCATACCTCAAATTAACGGCATATTTAGTTCGCGAACAATTACATTAACTCAACGGTTAGGTAAGGAGTTCTGAAATTATTCTCCACTTCTCTTCTGGCGTTAAAAGAAATACGATAAAGAAATTCTTCTTTTTTGTCGTCACTTAAATTAGGAGGAATTGATTTTAATATTTCGGGTTTATGCAAAAAACTACGATATCGGTTTGCTTTTTCAACTATGTAGCTTGAAACCTCATTTATACTTTTTTCTTGAGC
>JBATLM010000231.1:0-36960 GCA_049289315.1 Cyclobacteriaceae bacterium | reverse complement strand
TCTTTATTCTTCAGAGCCTTTACTGCCATAGCTACAGATATGTACGTTTTACCAGTACCGGCAGGCCCTAGTGCAAAAACAAGGTCATTTTTTTTCACGGACTCAACAAGACGCTGCTGATTTACCGTTTTTACTTTGATGGGTGTACCCCTGGTTCCATAAAGCAACAAGCCTTCTTGGCTATCTTCAGCCACATGCTCTTGTTTCTCCTGTGTTATAAACCCCTTCACATTCTCTTCAGTAATTTTACCATACTTATGAAAGTGTAGAACCAATGCATCCAATACATCAGTAATCTGGGTAATTTCATCTGAGTCTCCCTGCACCAAAATTTCGTTGCCTCTCGACACAATTTTACTTTTAGGAAAAGCTGATGCCAATTGATTGATATTTCTATTCTCTATACCAAGAAAGTCGGTCAGAGAAATATTTTCGAGTGTAATGCTTTTTTCTATCAATGAAATATTGTGGTTGAAATCTTCTATTTTTGATGTTAAATCTAATAAAATATAAACTACCCATTCATAACGGTGTGGGTAGAAATAGAGTTCGCCAATGGCTATTGTTACCCTACTTACCGACAGCGGAAAGAGCGACCACTACACTGGGGCTATTAAAGCCGCTATCCTAAAGGTAAATCCAGGTATCAATATTGTAGACATTAGTCATCATGTAGAGGCGTGTGACATTGCTCATGGGGCATTCTTACTCAGAGCAGCATTTAGAGATTTCCCGAAAGGTACAGTACACCTTGTTGGAGTAGATGCAGTCGGCAATCCCGGTGATGCCCATCTGGCATTACAACTTGAAGATCATTTCTTTACCGGGGTAGACAATGGCCTGTTTGGATTAATAAGCACTAAACCTCATCAACAACTGGTAGCGCTCAACACCATTAATACGGTAGAGTCTACCTTCCCAGAAAAAGATATTCTTGCCCCTGCCGCGGCCAAGTTGGCCAGTGGTGTTGCCATTACCAGCCTAGGAAAACCTATGCCATCATTCAAAAAAATGATAGACAGGCATGTGAAGGCAACCCGAAAGCAAATCTCGGGACATGTGATTAGAGTAGATAACTATGGTAATCTTATTACCAATATTCCTAAAACCGATTTTGACATTCTGAGCAAAGGGAAAAATTTTACTATTCAATTTGGTGGGGAAAAATTCAGACGCATACATACCAATTACAACCAAACAGAACAGGGGGAGTGTTTTCTTATATTCAATAGCCAGGGATTTCTTGAAATTGGGATCTATAAGGGCAATGCCACTGAATTGTTAGGATTGATATATGATAGCCCAATAAGTATAACATTTGACGAATAGCTTATGTTGATAAGAATTGTAAGATTGCATTTTACCGAAGCTGGAATTGATGAATTCCTTGAAATTTTCAATCAGAATAAGGAAGCCATTAGAAATTTTCCTGGATGCTCACACCTTCAATTGCTTAAGGACAGTGAAGATCCTAACTGCTATACCACGCTGAGTCATTGGGATCACCCTGAAAGCCTTGAAAACTACCGAAAGTCTGCCCTTTTCGGAAGTGTATGGGGTCGGGTAAAAACCTTGTTTTCAGAGCGGACGCAAGCATTCTCGCTGGAGAAATATATCGAGCTGTAGATTGTCAGAAACTCAAAGTTTAAGCATATTTGCAACCCGATTACCCAAGTACCTGCCTGAGTGGCGGAATTGGTAGACGCGCACGACTCAAAATCGTGTGTCGCAAGACGTGCCGGTTCGATTCCGGCCTCAGGTACACAAAAAAATACCCCTTAGAATCTTAGGGGTATTTTTTTTAAGCATAATAACCCATGCAGCCTGCACTCTCCCAATTTCTTAAGACAACTTCTCTTCTGTCCGCACAATCCTCTTGAAATAGAAGGTGAAAAAATAAATCAATGTGCGAATAGTGGCGAAAGCACTCCATTGAATAAACCGTTTAAGTTTATTGGTTCGACTCGCTCTGTATGAATCAGTGATCAGGGTGCTGTGATTAATTACGTTTTCTTCAAGGTGGTGTCGAAGCTCCCTGGCAAATTTTGGGTTTTTGACGTCCAGGTTGAGTTCTACGCTTGCGTAAGTACTAATGTCGTTTACATTAAACGACCCCAGTGTTATCCAATCGTCATCGCAGATGGCCAACTTTCCGTGAAGTACAGTACGATTGTATTCATATATCTTAATGCCATTAGACAAAAGCCATTCATACATGAATCGCTCGGCCATTTTAGCAATTTTTACATCGGAAACCCCAGCAACAATGACTGTTATTTCCACACCTCTATTTCTGGCGTTGCGTATAGCTTTCCTGAAAACTCTTCCAGGAAGAAAATAGCTTGAAAGAATGGTAATCTGAGATTTTCCAACTCGGAACAACTCCACATAACTTAATGAAATCTCGTCTTTCCATCTTACCCAGTCATTCCTCCTCATACGCACCTTGCTTCTTTCTTCTTCAGGAATAGAAAACGATGGAGTGCTTTCTATTTGAGGTATACTTTTTAGAGGTTGAAATCCATTCCAGGTTTTCTGGCATAAAGTGTAAAGTTCCTGAACAATTTCTCCTTCCACGCTTAGCGCAAAGTCAAGCCAGGGCGGATTACCTGGAATATCATTGTAATGGTCGGCTATGTTGATACCGCCAACCAAAGCCAATCGTAAATCAACTACACATACTTTATGATGAAGCCTTCTTCCCAAATAAAACTGCCTACTTCGAAATAACGGTTCAAAAAACTTAAACTTGATACCTTGCTGCCTGAGTTTACTAATGAAATCTTTACTTAAGCTTTGGGATGCGTATCCATCTACCATTAAAAATACCTCAACTCCCCTCTCTGCAGCTTCCACCAAAGCTGTTGTTACTGATCTTCCCGTTTCATCTTCGGCATAGATGTAAGTCTGTAAATGAAGTGTCGACTTAGCTCGTGAGATAAGATCAATGAGGTGATCAAAATACGGACGCCCCCCAGTGACCAGGCTTACTCGGTTGTTATCGCTATATTTATTGGCCTGCGAATCAGTCAATTTTTTATTTAATAGTTTTGGTTTGTAAGTTATGCCTTTTAATAAACAGATTGAACAATGGTTTTGGGTAAACAACAGCTTAGCCTCAGGTTTTAAAACAGCGAACTATTGGATTCACTTACTCATATTGCGTTAGGTGCATGCATTGGCGAATTGTATGCAGGCAAATCATTAGGTAAAAAGGCCTTACTCATCGGAGCTGTGGCTCAATCTCTCCCAGATATTGATTTCATCGCTTCTTTTTGGAATTCGCCAGCCAGCGACCTTCTGGCTCATCGGGGATTTACACATTCCTTTTTGTTCATTGTCATTACCGCTTACCCGCTTGCCTTAATTGCTGCGCGATGGCAATGGTTGCCAAGAATGTCGGTGCGTAAATGGACCGGCTTTCTTCTACTGGAACTATTCATTCATTTATTTCTGGATGCTTTTAACGCCTATGGTACAGCCTGGTTCGAACCCTTCAGTCATTATCGGGTATCGTTTCATACACTGTTCGTGGCCGATCCATTCTTTTCTATCTCCATAGCGGTGGCGGCTTTCTTGCTAATTATTTTTCCCACAACTCATTTAGGAAGGAGAAAATGGGCCAGAAACGCAATCATCATTAGCGCAATTTATTTGGGATATGCACTGTTTAACAAATTCCTCATCACAAGTTCCGTTGAGGATAACCTTGCTCATCAGCAAATTACCTATAAACGATATTTCACAACCCCTACTCCTGGAAATGTGTGGTTATGGAACATAGTGGCGGAAGGTGATCAAGGTTTTTATATTGGTTATAGATCCGTATTTGATACCAATGATTTTATCCCTTTCCAATTTTTTAACAAAAATGACCAGCTTCTTGATACTGTAGATGACCATGAAGAGGTACAACATTTAAAAAGGTTCTCAGAGGGGTATTACGTGGTGTCCACCTACGAGGATAAACTAGTCTTCAATGATCTACGCTTTGGCCAAATGCTCGGTTGGGAGAACCCCACAGCCCCTTTTGTATTCTATTACTACCTCGATCATCCAACTGACAATGAACTACTCATACAAAGAGGAAGGTTTGCACGCTGGAACAACGAATCTGCAATCTCCTTTCTCAAAAGAATCGGAGGTCAATAAGATTAACTCAAGCCCAATCAGGGGATAGGAACTGATCACCCTAATCCCTGATTTATATCCTCTGTTATTATGATTCATATCATTCCTTATCCATTTGGGCTCTTCTAAATTGTATTTATTCACAATTAAGTCATTAAAGGAGTTGAGTTGTGGATTTTTTAAAAAATTAAACCATACAACTATGACCATTCTTGTTCCTACTGATTTTTCAAAGCCATCTAAAGTAGCCGTATTATATGCTGCCCTACTTGCCAAAAAAGCAGGTGCAGAGTTGGTTATAGCAACTGTTGCTTATGGTCAAGCGTCATCTCGTGCGATGATGGTGTCACAAAAGCTTGATACCGAGATGAAAAATATTGCACACGCAGAATTAGAAGAATTAACAACCGAAATCAAAAGTAAGGTAAAGGGTAAACTCACAATATCCACCCAAGTGTTATCTGGCTTCCCAGTAGCTCAGGTCATTCAAAGGTTCGTGAAGAAGAAGGAAGTTGATCTCATCGTGATGGGTACCCGAGGAGCAACGGGCCTTCAAAAAGTGATTATCGGAAGCAATGCAGCAGCCATGATTCAGAACTCTTCTGTGCCGGTAATCATTGTACCACATAATGCAACGTTTAAAGGCTTTAAGAAAATAGTCTACGCTACAGATTTAACTCACATAGAGGAGGAGTTATCCACTGTAAGCGCATTTGCTAAACTTTTTAATGCAAGGGTTGAGGTTTTACATGTAATTCCAGAGGCAGCCTCTACTGACATCAATACAAAGCAAATGAAATCAGATTTAATCAAAAAAATGAAATATGAAAAAATTTCACTTCATCTGTCCAAAAATGATGCTGTCCCTGAAGCCATTGACAATTTTATGATTGATAGGAAAGCAGATATCCTCATTATGTTCACGCATAAACTTAGTTTTTTCGAAAAGCTATTTAGTAGGAGTGTTACCAGAAAACTAGCGTTCCATTCCTATATCCCAATGCTTACTTTTAATAAGGATAATTTGAAGTAAGCGACAGCCTATTGATTTACTATCAATACCGGCATAGCAGAATGGTTGATCAACTGTTCTGCTATGTTGGGACTAAATAATCTACCGACTAGATTTTTCCTCTCCATCGCTACTGCGATTAAATCAGCTTCTATTTCATTCGCAAATTCTGCTATCCCAAACTCTTTATCATTAGTTTCTGTAATATTCAGCGTGTAGTCAACATTTGAAAATCCTTTAATTTGCTTGGACATCATCAACCTAGCCGTATTCTCCTCTATAAGGTGATTAAGCAGGTTAATAAACAGCAAATGAACCCGCGAACCCCATAATCTGGAAATAGCGACAACCTCACTAAGCGAATTAGAACAATCTCTTTTAAAATTTGAGGCAAAAACAATATGTTTTAATTCGTTTCTTTTAGGCATTTGCTTTACTACTAAACTAGGTATCCTAATTCTCCTAATCACTTTTTGGGTATTCGACCCAATTACCATTTCTCTTATACCAGTAGCACCATGAGATCCCATAACCAACAAGTCTATCTTATATGGAAGTATATAATCTTGAATCTGTTCTTGTCCACTACCAATTACCAATTCTTTCTTTGCCTTAATTCCATCTGCTTCAGCGGCTTTAACGAGCTGATCAAGCTTATCTTTAATAATGCCAATTTGCGTATCATCATGAATCACCGATTTCCCAGGCACATGAGCGGGTGTTGAATAGTCGGTGGACAGATGAAGAAAATAAATTTCCGCCTCACTTAATTTTGCTATTTGTAAAGCCATTTCTGCTGCGGCATTGGCGCAAGCAGAAAAATCAGTCGGTACCAATATTCTTTTCATAATTTTAGGGTACATCCAGTTGAAAAAATTCTATTGCAATAAATATTTTAGTTACTTCATCCACTGAAATGAATACTCATATATTGAGTATCTATAGTTCCAATAAGCAGCTTCATTGATTATTATCATGCTAACGAGATTTCTTTCTTCTTAATAACTTCTCCATCGCGTTGGTGGCCATTGAAACTGCTTCCTCAAATGTTGATGCTGTTTTCTTTAAATATGGATCCTCGCCTGGAATAGATAATAGAATTTCACAATTTTTATTCTCAGGGCTACTACCTGGTTCAACAGAAAGCGTTACATGGGCTCTGATTATTGTGGTATTCAGTTTACTTAAGCCTCCAATTTTATCCAGAGTGTATTCTTCAAGTTCAGGACGTGCAGTAAAATGTACAGATTTAATAAGTGTTTGCATTTTAATTAATTTTGAGCGGTTTTTATAAAAAAAACAATGCTCCAATTAAGTACATAACTGGCTATTTTTCACTGACAATAATCACCTATTTGCCTTACTGTTATCATTGAATAAATCCTTTGAAGGATGTATACTGAGTAACAGTCCAAATCAAATTTTTAATCGAATATTATGGAATATCACTATTCAAAAAAGTCAGGATTACCATTTGACGAAACCATTACCAAAGTAACCGAAGCACTTCAAAAGGAAGGTTTTGGTATATTAACCAATATCGATCTTAAAGCAACTTTTAAGAAAAAGCTAGATGTTGATTTTAGGAATTATCAGATTCTGGGAGCTTGTAATCCCAATTTTGCATACCAGGCCCTGAATATTGAACCTACGTTGGGAGTTATGTTGCCATGCAATATTGCTGTTCAGGAGACAGAAAATGATGAGGTGATTATTTCCGCTATCAACCCAATGGAAACCATGGCTAAAACAATAAAAAATGAAAAACTCAGTAAAGTGGCTCAGGATGTAAGTACGCGGCTTAAAAAAGCCATTGATTCCTTTTCCTAGAATACATTTTGTAAAAGACACCTTATCTCATGACCATACATTTTTTTCTAATCAGTAATACTTACTACGGTCTCATATTTTTTTTATTTCACCGAGCTTTACTGTACTGATCAGTTTCACAACCAAATTCTAAATGAGAATACACGTAATCAATTGAATATCAATGCTTTAACATATTTAATGTGATTGCTATTAGCAGTATTACTCAGGATTTTGCTGGCAATGATACCTATATTCCCTTTCTGGTTATTGCAAAACTAATTACTGATAACTCGTCAAAATTAAAAACTTGAATCGCGCCTCACCTTCAGGGTGATTTTTATCATAATTCAAATTGACAGTGATCATTAATATTTGGGTCGATACGAAGCTATCTTTGAAGAATAGGTTGAAATGTTTTGCTAGTACTAAGTCAAATGCCTGTCCTAAAAATTGATGAACGTAAACCAGTGAGTGATTTTCAGAAAGAATTCGCCACACTCTTTCCCTTCTTGAAGATTGAGTTTTTCAAAACCCAAGTAATCCCTTCAGATCATCAAGAT
This sequence comes from Cyclobacteriaceae bacterium, assembly GCA_049289315.1. Taxonomy (GTDB): domain Bacteria; phylum Bacteroidota; class Bacteroidia; order Cytophagales; family Cyclobacteriaceae; genus ELB16-189. The sequence continues at coordinate 29,445 of JBATLM010000231.1, read as the reverse complement.
CACAAAGCAGGCACCCTCTTGGCTCCAAACTTTCCACTGAGTAAGGATACTGTTTCAGTAGATTTAAGCCCTTCCAAAACTGTGGCTCAGCTAAAGAATATGTTATTTGAGAAAACAGGAATTTCGTGTCTTGTGTATCGCAAATCCGGATCCATGTGGATTGAAATTTCACTAACAGAAGATTGGACTTTGGAAAGACAGAACCACGAAGCCGAACTAATGAATATCCATTAATTAGACAAATGCCTCAGCTTATTCTCCTGAAGAATAAGTATTTTACCAGATTCAATGTCTATCAGTTTTTCACTTTTGAAATCGCTTAACGTCCTGATCAAAGACTCGGTGGCTGTACCTACTATCCTTGCCAGATCATCACGCGATATTTTAATTCTCGCGTCCTCCTTCATCTCATTTTTGAACTTGTCCAATATTTCAATCAAACCTGAGGCTACCCTTTTGCGAACAGAGTTATATGCCAAACTAAGAAGTCTATCCTCCTTCTCCCTTATATTTTTCGCTAGCAGCTTGATAAACTGTCCAGCTACCTGACTATCGTAACTGATCAGGTTCACAAAATCTTCCCGTGGGATAATCATTACCTCAACATCCTCTAATATTTCAGCAGCATCTTTGTAAATAGTATCTTCCAGAATTGGTGTGTAACCAACAAAGTCACCTGTACTGCTTATCTCAATGATCAACTCCTTACCGTCCTCGTTGATTTTAAAGGTTTTTACCTTTCCTGATTTTATAAAAAATAAATTTCGTGGATACCCAGCTTCAGAGTACAACGAGTGTTTTTTCTTAAACTTAGCCACCTCATAACCTTCTGACAGTAATTTTATATTGGTACTTGATTTTACTGAATCGATAAAACTATCAACACCTTTTTGATCATGAGAGAAGCTTTGCTTCAGAATTTCGCTCTTTCTTAACCTCGTTTCAATCGCATTAAGAAGCTCTGTATCATCAAAAGGTTTGGAGATATATCCATCCGCACCCATTTCCATTCCCTTTTGATAATCACTTTTTTCAGCTTTTGCCGTCAAAAATATAAACGGTATCGTTGTAGTTTCAGGATTTTTACTGAGCAAGTGAAGCACTCCGTAGCCATCTAGGACTGGCATCATTATATCGCATACAATAAGATCCGGCTTCTCATCGATGGCCACTTCCACGCCTATTTTGCCATTCTCAGCTGTAAAAACTTTGTAGCCCGCCAGTTCCAGAATCTCGGCCGTATTCTCTCTTACCTCCAGATTATCTTCAATTATCAGAATGTTTTTCATAAAGAAATTTTATTCCCCTTTTACAAGTTTAGCAAAAGTAAAACGGATTATTGTGGGATTTCTATGAGAAAGGTTGTGCCCTCATTTAATTCGCTTTCACACGTTATTTTGCCTCCCATCAATTCCAGGTATTTGGACACAATATTTAATCCCAAGCCAGTACCTTGGATATTTGAGGCATTCTGGGCCCTAAAAAAACGTTCGAATAAATGTTGTTGGTCTTCCACTGATATTCCAATACCCGAATCCTTTACCCTAAAATGAAACGCGTTGGCATGCTTTTCACAACTTAATTCAATTTCGGAATGCTCAGGACTAAACTTTATTGCATTGGAAAGGAGATTAGATAGAACATTAGCCATCAGTTTCTTATCCACCTTAACAGCACCGACAACGTTGCATTCAAAGTTTATTTTTTGACCAGCTTTACAAAGCTGTTCCATACTATTTACCACCCTGTGCAGTTCCTCTTTTAGTTCCTCATTGGATAGCTGCTCCATATTGATATCTGTTTGCCCCTCTTCCAATTTCCCCAAAGACAGAAAATCATCTAATATGTCACGCATATTGTTAACCGCTTCTTTTATACGATCAACATGCTTTTGTCTTTTGGCTTCTTCTTCTTCCTTGGGATATTTCCCTATTAAAGAAGCGGAAGACAAAATCGTACTCAAAGGAGTTCTAAACTCATGCGATGCCAGAGTAACAAATCTTGATTTAAGATCCCCAAGTTCCCTTTCCTTTTTTAACGCCTTATACAAATCATCTTTTGACGCTTCTAGTTCAGCCAAAGTCTCACGAAGCATTTTTGTCCTAGTGTCTACTTTTTGCTCAAGCTCGGTATTTATTATTTTAATCTTCGCTGTTGACTCAGCTAACTCCGCCTCGTTTCTTTTTCTAACTGAAATATCTATAATAAAAGCAATTACAAACGCTTCATCATCCTTTTTAAAATGACTTAAACTAATTTCAACAGGAAACACTGTGTCGTCTCTCCGCTTGGCAAACAGGTCTCTACCAACGCCCATTACTCTATTGGATGGAGTTTTTATAAAATGGTTCCGATGTTCAACATGCCTTTCCTTCATTTTCGATGGGAGCAGCATCTCTATTGATTTGCCAATGACGTCATCTTCAGAATATCCGAATTGCGTTTCTGCAAACCGATTAAACTGAGTGATTTTACCCTCTGAGTCTGCTATAATCATCCCAATGGTGGCATGATTAAATACTGCTTCAAATTGATACCTGCTTTCTTTTTGATTCACTCTAGTAAAGATTCTTTCAAAATTTCAAGAATCAAAGTAGGTGAATTTTTAGATATTTTCAGACCTTTATTACAATTCAAGAAAGCAAATCAATCGTTATTGTTGTAAAACTTAACCGTTATGATAAAATCATCAATCCTATTTAGTTTCAGTTTCTCTTGACGTACATAGTCAATTGCTAATTCATTTTTTTTAAAGTATTCCGTGTTGCGTTTTTTATCATTACCAAAGGCTTCCAAGGTACTTTCATAGCCAATAAAGTATCTTTTCTTGATCAAAACTTTATAATTTCTATCTCCAACAGCCAATCCGGGTACATACGTTGGTGGACGAACATCGGAGTAGTATTGGCAGTAAACTCGAATAGTACCCTCATCAAGTACTTCAAAAAATGAGTCCGTCATTGCTGATCCTTCAACATACTTGCTATTTATAAACTTTCGATTGTCTACGGTGAAAGACCTAATTTTTGACTTGTCCAGAATGCGAACATTTTCTCCATAAGGGATTTCAATATCTCCATCTTGTAAATTCAGGTTCAACTTCTGATCAGTTATCGTTTTATCAATATCCAAACCCAAGTCGGCTACAACCCAATCCTTAAATAAATAATATTCTCCTTTTACCTCTGGAGCAGGTCTCTCCTTGCCAATCATATTGTATTGAGTTAACGCCCCTCCTGATTCGATGGCCTCAACATTGGAGATCATTTGAGCAAAAAGAGGATGGTAAAGAAAGAGCAGTATGACAATTTGGATTTTCAATTTTTTCATAATTGCCCTATTTAATTTCAATGATTTTAGTCAATTTATTATCTATAAGGAGTATATAAAGGCCTTGATTAAGATCTCGCACATCTAGCATAAATTTTCCCTGTCTAGTAAGATCATATATTATTTGACCTTGGAGGGTCAGCAGTCTTATTGATATGAGCCTTTCGGGCTCTGGTGATTCCACATAAAGTTCATCATGCACTGGATTTGGGAATATTTCAATATTTATTTCATTGTATTCTTCAACTTCAGTAACAATACTGCAGGGAATCCATGGCTCTCCTTCAATAGGTTCCTTAGGTATAAGGTCTATATTGTTAAATGCCGAATAGTCCTTACTATATTTTGTAGCTCTAAAATTATTATCACTTACAAAGTTTGAATTTGATCCTTCAAAATCTCTCCCCTCTATTCCATCAACAGTTATTGGGCTCTTATAACGCCAAACTATTTCGGCATCCGGAGTCACTTCGAATATTAATCCTTGAAGAGAAGAACAAATGAGTAAATTATTATTGGGCAAAGATTGAACTCCTCCCATTATTCGTGAATGAAATTGATCTGCAGGTGTACTTTTATAAGTTATTGTTGAAGTGGTAGGTCCATAAGATTGCTCAATTAGATCGTACCCAAAATTTTCGTTAAGAGTCGGATTCACTACTTCAACAGATGAGTGATCTACTCCAATGTTATTATTAAACAAAATGATATTACCCGACTGTTCATTTTGTTCCTTAATCCAATGGACATCATGCTGTCCAAATAACTTTTGATCTTCCACAGTACCGCTCTTGTAGGCTTTGGGGTTACCCCATCTATACAATAAATCTCCTCCCCTATTAGTATTCCCTCCCGAATGAGAAGCTGCCTCCTCCATAGTTGTACTATGGTCAATTATCCAAAATTCATTAAAAAATGGAGAGCCAATTACTACTTGATCCAACTCTTCATTATAGTCTAAAGAATTGGCATGGATCCAATCAGAGATAGCTCCCTGATTTACGTAATTAATATCAACCAACTCGGGATGATCCGATACTTGTCCAAATCCATTTTTTTCATCATCAAAATCTTGCACAAGGTGATCCCACAACAACCATTTCCATACTATTTCAAAGGAGTTTATGGAGATAGGCTTTACCTCAATAATTTGTTCCGACCATATTACTCCATTTCCTGGAATGAGTTCAGGATTTCTTCCAACTGCGAGGGCCTCTTCCTGAGTTTTTAACTCCCACACGATCATAAGAATATTACCATTGGACAAATAGGCTACATCATGATGGAGTCTAAATTTTTCATCATTTAATTCGAATGACCATATCAAATTCGAATTCCAATCAAATAACTCCACTCCACCACCACCTCCTCCTCCAGTTATAATTGTATTCGGTAATTTCTTAGTTCGGAGTAAATTTCCATTCGGAAGAAGATAAGCAGTATTGCCTGGTGTAAATTCACTTTTCCATTTATTAACAACCCTACCACAATTATCAATTAAGTAAGTTTTTGTGTCATTTAAAGGAGCAAATAGGGTGTACCCATCCTCAACTCCTGATTTCAAGATCAATGGCCCGGAAATCTTTTGCGCATAACAAATCCATGGAAAGAAGGTACACGCAAAGCAAATCGTTAACATTCTTAGTCGTGACATTCTATGAAGGCTTCTAAAATAAATCTGACCCTATCCTCTTAGATATGTTAAAAAAAGAGGGACTTAAGCCCCTCTTTTTCGTTCAACAAGAATTCCATCAATTGCTAAGTCCTAGTGGCCATGATCCTCCATCAGTTCTTGTTAGTACCGTAGTACCTGAGTCTCCATAATCATTCGACCAATCTATGGTCATTGTGGTACCAGTGTTGTCAGTAATTGTAAGTGTATAAAGTAGCCCATACTGATCAGAACCCCCTTGAGGCCCTGAACCAATTTTTGAGCATACATCAGTAATTTGCACTCCAACAGCTGGAGTGTCTCCCCATGCACAACCGTACTGACCAAAAGTAGCATCGGAGACAGAATAAACTCCTCCTCCTAAATCAGTCCATGAGCCTGTACCTGACACAGAAACCCCACATGCAGCTGCTCCCGGGGCCGGAGACGAACAGTTGGCACAAGCAATATTGCTTGTAACATAACTGTACTCAGCTCCAATATCTGATGGACAAGATATTGCCCATGCTACCCCGCAACCACCAAAAGAGGGTTGTGCTGGTTCATTACACAAATCAGATCCTAATGCAGTAGTGAGTCGTCTGCCATCTGCTGTGTTAATAGGAAGCGTAATTTGGAATGAATCCCCTAACTCCAAGTCCCCTACTCCCAATTGAAGCGCATCAGCAACTTGCTGACCTGTAACGATTATAGTTGCTGGAAAGGATGTAATCACTTGTAAAGTAATTGGAGCATAAACAGAATCAATAGCTTCCTCTCTGAACGGATCATAGAGTCTATCCTTTTCAGTAAATACTAATTCAACTTCCACATTATTTACAGTAGTGATTCCAAAACCGTCAACATCAACAGTAAACTCTATTTCTTCGGCTGCCAATGATGAAGCCGATAAATTAAAGAAGTTTTTAGCGGGATTAACTGTCACCTTCGTTACAGCTCCCACACTATCGTTGAAGTTGGGAGAATTTCCCACAAATTCATCGGAGCATGCCATCACAATAAGAAGTAACAGCGCACTTAGAATTGAATATATCTTATAATTTTTCATTATTTCAAAAATTTAGTTATCCCAGAAAACTTTTTCTGAATTAAGAGGCGCTGGATTGGGCGCATTTGGATTGGTTACCAATTCGCTCCTTCCATATGGAAACCTTGTAAGAAACGGAGCCAACGGCTGCAACGAAGCTGGCATATCATTGGGTGATCCTGTTCTTCTAAAGTCAGTATAAGAATCGAATCCATTACCAAACTGAGCAGCAAATTTCTCCTCAATAATTAGGTTGAGCTTTCCATTGTTTGAAGCTGCTTGATACGCTGCAACCCTATTATTAATATAGGTTGTTTTTGCCGTCTGGATAGTTGCATTAGTGGGTGAAGGTGCAGTAGCTGCCATTTGGTTACCCATGCTATAGACATATTCAATCGATAAGTCCATCCCTTGAGTAAAAAGTAGTTCAGGGTCGCCTGTGGTTCCTAACTGAAGTGCTGCTTCGGCCAGCATGAATTTGGTGTTAGCTGCAATCAACCACGGCATTATTCCTCCGCCATTGGCGCCTGCTCCCAAGGTTGCATCCGTCTTGGAGCCATCATCATATATACCGCCAATAGGATAAACGCCCCAAGTAGCCCTCAAAGTATTATCACCAGGAATACCAGAAGGATCACCATGATCCCTTCCAATTAATCCATCTGCACTTGCATCATTAAGCAGCAAGGTTGCGTAAGTGCAATCCGTTCTGCTAGAACAAGGCGTAGTATCAAAATCCAATTCAGTATTATCCCCCTGCCTGTTGATATAATACCTGATACGTGGATCATTTCTATTATGCATTTTATACATAAAGTAATTGTCCATGTAAAAAGTCTTACCACCAGAACCTGTATAATCTTGTTGATACAATGGGTTCTGATTGAGTGGAGAAATTGCCGTTCCATACCTGAAGACAAAATTTTCATTGTTGTCGTCAACAAAATTATTCTCAGCAATCAATGCATTGATCTCGGTAGTAGCTCTAGCTGGTTCTGTAAGGCGTAGATTAAGTAACAAACGTAGCTTTACTGTGTTAGCCACCTTTTTATACCGACTCAAACTTCCATTCAATACTATATCACCTGACACCACTTCCTTGTTTGCAATACCTGCATCAAGGTTTCCCTTGGCCTCGTCCAAGAGCAACAACAACTTATCGTAAATTGCTTTACCGCCTTCAAACTGCGGGCTTATGTTGGTCTCACCATTCAATGCGTCACTATAGGGAATATCACCCCACAAATCTACCATGAGTCCAAAGATGTAAGCTTTGTAAACCTGTGAAATACCAACTAGACCAAACCTCTCTTCCTCTGTGCCTTGGTCAATAATTCGTTGAAATTCCTTAAGCACAGCTGAATAAAGACCGTTAAAGTCGTTATTGATATTGTCCGGGCCAATACTGTATTGGCTTGGAGCGAGCCTATACAATTGACGTGACAAAACCATAGCGTCTTCATTGGCAGTTCTGTTTGTCCAAAAACCTGCAGTTGCTTCTGCTCCGGTCAATAGCAAATTGAGTTCCGCTTCTGTTGCCAGATTGGGATTATCATTGATGTTGAGCACTTCATCAGCACAAGACATCAGTAATAATATCGAGAATATTGAAAATATTTTTTTCATAGCTAGTCTTGATTAAAAAGTTAATTTCAGATTAACACCAAAGCGCTTTGTTGTAGGAATTACCCCAAAATCAACTCCTTGAGAGTTACCTGATTGATTCGGATTCAAGCCAACGACATTACCTGCCCCTAACGAACTTGTCTCTGGGTCAAAGTTTAGGTCACTTGGGAAATTAAGCGCCTTGTACCACAAATTACGACCTGTAAATGTGATGCTTGCTGAACCAAACGGTGTTCTTGATAACAGGGATTTAGGTAAATCATACCCAAGAGATAATTCACGTAATCTAATAGTTGAAGCATCAAAAACTGAGAATTCATCACCACCAGAAGAAGCAAATGTGTTGATGAAGAACCAGTCGTTCACCGTTAGCTGAGTACCGTTAGGTATCGTATTGCCACTATCATCCAATTTTGCCTCTTGTGTTAAAGGATCTCCTTCAACTCCGGGAATAACCAAAGTAACCCTACGGCCATTAGGCCCATCAGGGATGGTTCCCGGTGTTAATCCTCTTCCATATAATTGATTGTATGTCCCAGAATACATATCTCCTCCGTGACGGTAATCAATTAAGAAATTAAGAGTAATACCTTTAAAGCTAAAAGTGTTGGTAATACCAATTTGATAATCAGGATTGGGATCGCCTATAAACTCAAGGTCATTACCGATAATCAGCTTGCCCGTTTTAGGATCCACTAGTAAATTTCCTACGCTATCCCGCTTTGCAGTTTGCCCTTTTAGCTGACCATATGGCTGACCAGCAGCGTGAACTACCTGAACACTATTACCGAAACCGTTTACAAACACTTCATCAAGGCCTTCTGTTAATTTAACAACCTCATTTCTGTTACGGGTAAATACAGTAAAGATGTTCCACCGGAAACCGTTATTCAACTGTATTGGTGTTATGTCTAAAGCTGCTTCAATACCAGTATTTGTTACCTCTCCAATATTGACAGTTTTAGAATCAAATCCAGATGACCGCGGAATTGGAATAGAAACTATCTGATCTGTTGAACTTCTATCATAGTAGGTCAATTCAAGCCCTACGCGATTGTTCAAAAATCTTAGGTCCGTGCCCACTTCCCATTCTGTTGTAAACTCGGGTGTTAGTTGTGGGTTTCCCAATGCCTGCCCTATGCTTTGAACATTAAACGTTGAAGAACCAGGTGCCGCAGATGTATAAGGAAATCCATATGCAGCTATATTGTTACCCAAAGAGTTGTTAGTGAAGAAATTGACTTGTTGGGTCAAATAAGCCTGAGTATCATTACCTACACGCGCAAATCCTGCGCGTAATTTTCCATAGCTAAACCAGTTGTTAGAAATATCCAGTGCCTCAGAAAATATGAAAGATGTACTTCCCCCTCCATAAAAATAGCTTCTTTGATCAACAGGTAAGGTAGATGTCCAGTCGTTGCGCCCTGTCAGGTTAAGAAAAAGATAGTCTCTATAACCGAATGTAAGGTCAGTAAATATCGCTTCATAACCCCTCTCAGTGATGCCACCACCAAATGGCAAAACGCTCTGTGTGTTATCCAGATCATTCAAGCCTCTTACAACCATTCCAGTTCCCTGATAAGCTTGACGTTCTGTTGTGCGCTTATTCAAGTTTCCACCCAGAATCGCTTTCAAATTAAGATCAGATGAAATATCCTTTGTGGCTGTAAATATTAAATTATAATCTGCCTCTCTGTTTGAAATTCTATCATCTGTAATTTGGCCTGTTGGCGTAACATTGGTAGAAATTGGAAGTACACCAAAATTCTGCTGACTGTAGGAGTTAAAACCACCTTTCAATGTAGCATTCAACCAGTCAGTGATATCGTATCCAAAATAGAGATTACCGAAATAACGATCCACATTAGATTCTTGTGGTGCAAACTCAGCAAGGTAATAAGGGTTGTCATTATCTGGTCTATAGAATGCAGAATTACCTTGAGGATCTCTACTTGGCAAACCTTTTACATCAACATTTGGTGGAGTATACAACAATCGCTCTGTAATTGATGTTCCACCCGTAAATAGACCTGCAGAAGGAGGAGATGTTAGTTCATTTCTTACATAGCTTGCGCTACCTCCAACATAAAGGCCATTATCCAACTTCATGTTACCGCCTATGTTTACGCTTGTTCTCGTGCCTATATTAAAAGGTGTAATACCTTCATTGCGTGAACGAGAGACGCCAGCAGTAATGTTTCCAGTTTCATTTCCACCCGAAACACTTAAACCAGTTTCGAAAACACTTCCTGTTTGGAAAAAGTCTTTAGGTGTGTTATGAGGACTCAGCAATACTGAATCTCCAACATACTTTTGACCAAAAAAAGGAGTTGCGCTTGCAGTGGTATACCTGTCATATGGATGCGCAACCCAAGGTTGTCCGGTTGCCGGATCTATACTTTTAATAAGGTTAGCATTATTGGAAACTAACCATTCAGGCTGAGTAGGATCAAAAGATGCTCCCCAAGTTCCAAAGTTACCATCTACATATTTGAAGTTATTTCCTTGTACATAACGAGTCTGATAGTCAGGTAAGTTAGCTACAGTTTCTGAGGAGAAACCAGAAGTCAAAGTAATTTCAAGTCCCTTCTTAGTTGCTTTTCCACTTCCGGATTTTGTTGTAACTACAATTACTCCATTCGCGGCTCTGGAACCATAGAGTGCAGCAGCTGCAGCTCCCTTCAAAACAGTCATGGACTCGATGTTATTTGGATCTAAATCAAATGAACGGTTCGAAGCAGTAGTCCTGCTTGTAAATGACCCCGAAGTATAAGTGCTATTGTCAAAGGGCACACCATCCACAACAAATAAAGGCTGATTGTTACCTAACAATGAAGAGTTACCCCTGATGGTAATGTTAGTTCCTTCACCAACAGCTCCACCCGCTCCGATAATGTTTACACCTGCTACCTTTCCTTGCAAGCTTCTTACAATATCTGGCTCAGATTTTTGGCGAATCTTATCTCCAGCCAATTCCGAAACTGCATAGCCAAGGGCTTTTCGCTCTCGCTCAATACCAACAGCAGTTACTACAACCTCTGTGAGTTGTTGCACATCAAGGCCCATCCGAATATCAATTATTGAACGTTCCCCAATTGACATTTCTTGGGTTTGTAGTCCAATAAAAGAAAACACCAGTGTACCTCCTGAAGTGGGTACACCTAATCTAAAGTTACCGTCTACATCGGTAACCGTTCCCGTTGTAGTTCCTTTCAGAACCACGTTTACACCCGGTAAGGTGGTGCCATCTTCAGCGGCCGTAATCTTACCAGAGACCACCCGTTCTTGTGCCCATGCATTTAGCACAAAAGCGAGTGAGAAGCATAATAGTAAAAACTTCTTCATAGTTATGATTTAGTTAATTAAACAGATTTCACAATAAGTATGCATAGCATAGATAATTGCTTATCTCAAATTTCTCTGAATCAACTATGAAAGACCCTAATCCAATTGTGAGTATTTTTTACAAAAAAATACGTTGTATGGAGAGATTTACGTTAACCGCCTAACCCATTGCAAGCCAGCTACCCCCTATTGTGGTAGTACCCATATTAGAAAAAACCTAACGTGAAATTGAGAGGCAAAGATTATATGAATCTCTCCTTTTGCGCTAAAGCTATCGCCTCAGATTTAGAATTAACTTGAAGTTTTTTGTAGATATTTCTGATATGAACTTTAGATGTCTCTTTCGAAATACTCAGCTCTTCAGCGATCTGAGAGTATGTCATACCACGAGAAATCATTTGTAAAACCTGAATTTCCCGATGGCTAAGAGGGGAATTAACATTAACATGAAACTGGTCAACCACAAGCCTCGCTACACTGCTACTCATTGGGGAACCTCCGGAGAGCACATCATCTATGGCCTGTATAAGCTCTGCATAATTGAAATCCTTGATTAAATACCCTGAAGCTCCGGCCTTAAAAGCCTCTAAAATCAAATTATTATCATCATGGACTGAAATGACTATTATTTCAACCTGAGAAAATTTTTCCTTAATAAGAGCGGTAGCCTCCACTCCATTTTTACCTGGAAGTTCAATGTCCATGAGAATGACATCTGGAAGGTTTTTTGAAATTTTCAAAATGGCCTCCTCGTAGCTGTCATACAATCCTGTAATATTATATTTATTGGAGCTCTTTATTATAAAGTCAAATCCATCCCTAAGTTCTTTGTTATCTTCAATGATCGCGACTTTCTTTTTACCAAGGGAAGACAAGTTGACTTTACTGCTCATGAGTTTTGAAGTTTATAATTTACTATTATACCCCATTTTGATTTATTGTTTATTCAGTTTTTCATTCTTAAACGCTCATCGCTCCAGTTCTACCATCAACAGAATAATATTTATACTTCAATTTGGTGTATACTTTCCATACTTAAATTAGCGCCAACTATTTTAGTACAACCTTTTTAATTGGTATCAAACGAAACTAACAAGAATTGGTTCTATTCAAAATGTTTCAACTGAATAATCCAATTATGAAGAATCTTTTTTTAAAACATTAAAGCGTAGTCACTCACTATGTGGTAGTATCCAAGCCGTAGCATTAAGTAAGCCTCACATCACTATACAAATACCTCAAGTATCATATTGGGTTACAAGTTTCGCTTTAATTAAAGTGTAATCGATGAGAATACTGTCAATACTGTATTCTATTGAATGGAATATCAATTGGATTTGGAGATTTTGCACGCAAATTGCCTTTTGAATTTATTATCTAATACCTAAATTTGTGGTATCGTACGAGGTTTAGTCACCTCGATTATTTCTTTTATTTATTTCATCAATAAAACCATTTTAAAAATGACAATCTCTAAAGACGCTGTAGTATCTATTCATTACACCCTTCGAGACAATAACGGTAATATTCTAGATTCAAGTACTGGCAAAGACCCTCTGCACTATCTACACGGTCGTGGTAATTTAATTATAGGAATGGAAGAAGGATTGGAAGGAAAAGCAGGAGGAGAGCAGCTTGATTTAAAAATTGCTCCTGAAAAAGGTTATGGCGAAAAAAATGATAAGCTTGTTCAAAAAGTTCCGAAGTCAGCATTTGGAGAGCAGAAGGTTGACAAAGGCATGCAATTCAATACCCAAAAGGGTCAGGTAGTTACGATCACTGAGGTGGGTGAAGAAGAAGTGACTGTAGATGGTAATCACCCTTTGGCTGGAGTTCCATTAAACTTTGAAATAGAAGTTGTTGACATCCGTGAAGCTACAAAAGAAGAACTTGAACATGGTCACGTTCATGGTCCAGGTGGGCATGCTCATTAATAATAGGCTGCTTAACGGACTATAATTAATTTACCGTTTCTGAAGTGAGGGATTCCATTTATTATTATTCCTAATTTATAAATGTACATCCCTCCCTTCAATGGCGTTTCCGAATTCTCGGCTCCTCTCCACACAAGTTGGTTATGCCCTACATGCGTACTTTGGGTGTTAGAATAATTTCCTACTAGCCTACCATCCAAAGCAAAAATTTGCATTTGGTATGAATCAGGTGGCTGGTTGCCCGTTACTACAAACTCAAAAAACACTTCACCAGTGGACGGAGTTGGATAAGGTTCAATAAAATGCAAAGCAGTATTCATGTCAACGTTTAACCTAACTTCATATGGCGCAATTGCCGTGTTGCCACTGCCATCGGTTATTTCTACACTCAATGTATATTCTCCTTCCAGTAAAAAATTCGGTTTATATTCAATTCGAAAATCAGAATGATCTGTTGCGGGGAACCATTCAATGCCTGAATGACCAAAGTAAATAGATTCAAATTCGCAGTCCCCCTCACAAGGGGATTTTAATAAAATATGAACACCCAGAGTATCTTGTTTCAAGATAAACTGATTCTCATCCCACATTGTCGCAATAATAAATGGGTTACTTCCAACAAAGTCTCCATCTTCGACATGGCGACCATCAATAGTCACCTCCAAAACCGGAGCAATTTCATCCCTGCGAACGTCTAAATAATTGAGCAATTCAAGTGTATTATTCTCATAATACTGTTCTGGTAGAATTCTATTATTCACAAAAACATTCACGTCATTAAGTCCAGCCTGTTGTTTGGTTTCCACAACAAAGCTAAAATGAGTTGAATCGCCCGGCATGGGGCTCTTAATGTTTATTTGTTTACTTACAGATCCTCTTTTCTCTTTATTGAATGTGCCAAAATCAATCTGTAGGGAGTCTAAAAATAGTTTCTCTGAAATGTTTAAGAAAGAGTATTTAGCTTCCCACAATTCGCCTTCCGATACCTCAACACCCTCTGGTGTTTCTCTATATAACAATACACCTTCAGCAACGGGCTCATAATTCACAATCCAATTATGAAGCTGTATAGGTGTTTGATCCACTTCATCTTCAGTAAACAATATCAATTTCATCATTGGAAAAACCGTAGCATCAATTCCAGAAAGATCAATTGTTCCTGTAGTATTCGAAAAAAGCAATGTCTCCGCCCCTAAAAGATTAATTCCAATCAAATCAAAAGAATATTTATCCGAAGCTGCTACATTTCCTGCCTTCGAACTAAAGCTGGCCCAACTATTAGCTGGCCCTATAACAGCAGAAAACAGTTTGCCATTATTATTCTTACCAGTCAAGGGTTTACTTACCTGCAATTCTTGCTCATCTGCCGGTGAGTCATTTGACTTTTCTATTGTTGCATCTCCGCCTACACTTCCTTTTTTTCCAAATATTGCAACTGGTTCACCATCCTGTAAGGATGTTAATTGTGCAGCACTTATCCCCAGCTCTCCTAATTTCGTAATTACGTTGGCCGACCATGAAGTATAGCTGGCGTTGCCAATTGAAAAAATAACAACTGAATCACTTACGTTAATATTATCAATATATTCCAACAAATCATCAGTACCTCCAGCATCTAGTTGCGCCAATGTAAAACTATTAATCACTTGCGGCTCCCTGCCACATGTTCTAGGGTCTTGAAAAATAAATGGAATGCCAGCATATGGAACTAAAGTCGTTTTATTAAAAGCAACAAAATTGATTGTATTATTTCTGCAGGGCTGCCCTTGTGTCCCAAGATTATATTCAATGTCATTTATTTTAAAAGAAGTAGTAGATGGCGATGGATGATTTGCTCCGAAATTGTTTACAAAAACGGTAGCGGAGGTTTCTTCAAACTTAAGTTCTCTTGCAATTTGATCCTTAACCAATCCATCCGTAATGTTTTCAAGGTATTGAGGGAAGTGAACCTGTGCCCATCCCTCTTCACTATTATTGATATAGGAAAAAGAACTGGTTGCCCACTCTTCATTCTCTTCTGGCTGTGGATCAGCTAACTTGGTCCTCCAATAATAAGCTAGTGAATCTCTTGTGAGTAATGTTACTGGCCATTCTAATAGCACCTTCCCTTCAAGTGTTGCTTGCTTTAAAAAGGAACTATTAAATGTATTTACCGTATCCAACTCAATATCATACCTTCTGGACAGTGAGAGCAGGTCAGTGTTTTGCCACTTAAGAACAACCTCTTGTTGGCTCACAATTCCAAATGGTCTTGGCAAAAGGTTTCTGGTGCCACTTAATGGAATGGATAATTCTAGGGACGCCACATTATTGTCCTCATCCAGTTCATCAATTATATTGTCAAAATCTAGCTCAACCAAGAATTGATTTCTTCCAAACCCGCTAATCCCCCCTTCCCTTTTAATAAGAAAAGAAAGGGTATCCAATGAACTAGGAGAATTAAAAACTGAGTCATAGCCAATAGAGGTTTGATCATTGAATGTTCTAGTTACCCTTACCCCCAGATTAGCTTTACTTACAGATCCAAAATTTCTTGCAATCACCTTTACTGCAAATGAATCAGTTAAGGCAGTAATAGGTTTGCCATCAAATG
The DNA here is from genome assembly GCA_049289315.1 of Cyclobacteriaceae bacterium. Taxonomy (GTDB): domain Bacteria; phylum Bacteroidota; class Bacteroidia; order Cytophagales; family Cyclobacteriaceae; genus ELB16-189. The sequence continues at coordinate 13,918 of JBATLM010000231.1, read as the reverse complement.
ATTCAAGATAAATCGCATTGTCATTGGTTTCATAATCTGGTTTTAATGCACCAAATAATTTTACTGCCGGATCTCCCAACATCATCATTTGTTGCACTTGCGTTATTGTGGATATTCCTGCAGAGCTTGTTTCAAGGTATCTGCGTGCTACCTCTTTTTGAATATCACCTATACCCTTTCTTATAAACGTAGAGTCTCCAAAACCAATTTCGTAAAATAATTGAGTATAAGATCTTAAAGTACTTACAAAACCAAACGAGCTATGCGCTATAAAACTACGTGCACCTTTGTTAGCTGCCATCACCCAGTCCTCACCGAAAACTGTGCCGCTTGAAAAAAAAGCACCAGCATTACAACCATTAATTAAAAAAGCGGGATACTTTCCAGGGTTATTATACCCGAGTACAGGATCAGTTGCAAACCCGATGTCAATATCTATTGTGCTAGGTGATGAATGACCGAAAAAAGTAATGAAGTTGACACCTTTGTTTACTTCTTCAGAAACATTGATAAGTTCCACAGGGTTGGGTTCTTGTTTTCCGATTGTTTTAACCTTTCCGCCATAGTATGGGCCTTTTGCCACATCGCCAAAGTTATCCATGTATTGCTTAAAAGTCGTCAACTCAAATGGCTGTATTCCTCCACTCAAATGCAGCACATCCTTCCGCCACAATTCATCAAAACCCAACGCATCTGTTTCCTTCACTTTATTAAGATAAGCTGCAACTTGAGTAGGCGTACTTGCGGTAATTCTTCCTGTAGACACAGCTGGCTCAAAGGTGGTACCGTTCAAACCAGCAGTAAAAGCCATATCAGATCCTGGCATACCTGCTGATGGAACAAGGTCTTTCAAATCGTTAGGGCCAAAAACTGTTTTTCTAAAATAACCTTGCGAAACATTAAGGCCTTTCCCTATTAAAAATAAATACTTTGGATCCCCACCCTCCACCATAAACTTCATGAACTCGTAGATGGCCGATGTCGAGCTCTCTCCATAATTAAATTGATTGTATAACTGATCCATAGACACCACCAACGTATCATAACCCCCGCCTTCTGCAGATGCACGATAACCACCGTATTCCTTTACGGCATCCGCGTAACCCAATGCAGGTTTCATTAATGCTTTATTAGAGATTATAATATAATTGTGAGCCGATGGAAATATTTGCCTCAAGCTGGTTCGCTTAATTACGGGTGTTAAAAAATTATTTTTAACATACAACTTTCTGCTAACAACAGTATTAGGAACGACAGCACTGGTATTGGGTCCTGTAGGGTTGGTTCCTATAATCTGAATTGTATTTGGATCGGTAATATCCCAAACTGACAAACCTGCTTCGGGGTTGGTTAATTCAATATAGGATTTGTTAGAAACCTTTTCCTCTAATGTAAACCACTTTGAGTTTTGAGAGGCCATGTCAAAATTCTGTGGATGGGTAACTTTAATATAGGACACACTCAATCGATCGCGCACACCGCCCACCCCTAACGCCTTTACTCGAACAGTGAGTTGCCCTCCAGCACTAATATCCGCCCATTCAAGTGGAAGTTCTATTTTTTTTACTTGATAGTTAATGAAACTTTCAGTTGTTAATAATCGAAGCGAACCCGAAGAAGGCCCAACATATACTTCAGCCAGATGATTGAGTGCATCCCTACCTACCAACAACAATTCTAATTGTGGGACACCAGCAGGTACAACTCCTCCAGCTAAATTACTAATCATGAAGTCCTGTTGACCAGTGCAACCAGAATTACCAATACATATGGTAGAGCCTGTCCATCCTTCTCCTTCATCAAACTGTGTGTATTGTAGCACCCCACTTATGGTTAGCCCGGTTGAGTATTCGTTGGAGAATACTTGCAATTGCTCATTATAATGAAATGTTTCTTTAGGAATACTGGTAACATTCACTTCAGAAAATGTAGACATCCTCTTCCCTTGAACAATCGATTGATTCCAGGTAAGGAAATAAGCTGAAGTATCGCTGTATAAATTATGGTAGAGGTGAGGTTGCAAATTAGCAGCGGTATAGAGCCTTGTGTCATTGACACCATCATTTTTTTTACCATAAAATTCAATATAATCACCAGAATTAAACTGAGCATCCGCTTGCCCTTGTACAATAATCGCTTGCTCTACTCCTCTATGGTAGAGCTGAATTCGTCTTGGGTCAATTGAACCTACCGGAAATCCAGCATTTTGAAGGTCAGTAAATGACAGCCTATAGGCGCCATCTGAAGCCACAGTAACTTTATAATGCTCCTTCCCAAAATCTATCCAGTCATTGGCATATTGGGCCCACGCATTTGCATGCAAGCACACCAGAAGAAGGAATATTACCGGAAAAACGAAGGGTGATTTATTCATCAGCGCGAAACCAACATAACACAGGTTTGTAACAATTCAGCAAAAATAGGCACTAGCACCCATTTAAATACGATTTAAAAAGTCAAAGTAACAGGTAGAATAGCCGGCTCTACAAGTTAAATCGTAAGGCACATCATTTTGGTAAGATAGATGTCATTTCCAAACAATAATTCTGGCCATTTAAAATAATAAAAATAAAAACATTCCATTTTAGGTCAAATTCAATGTTTTTAAAAATATTTTACATGGTACTTGGCCATACATAGTACTTTTCCGTATACACATGTAGAGTCAATTTAAAAATGGATGTATGAACCTGGAAAACACACAAGTTCAGATGAGGAAGGGAATATTAGAGTACTGTATTCTTCACATTATCTCAAGAGGGGAAGTTTACGCTTCTGATATGCTTGAAGAGTTAACATCGGCTAAAATGATTGTCGTTGAAGGAACGCTGTACCCGCTACTTACCCGTCTCAAAAATGCTGGACTGCTAGAGTATAAATGGGTAGAATCGAAGTCAGGACCACCCCGGAAATATTACACACTAACCATCATTGGGAAAAATTTCCTTGATGGGCTTTCCGACACTTGGAAAGACCTCGTACTTTCAACTCAGAAGATCACTAATAATTCAAAGTAGCCTAAAATGAAAAAGAATATTAGCATCAATATTAGCGGAATCATCTTCCACATAGAAGAAGACGGATATGACAAACTCCGCAAATACCTGGATTCTGTCAACGCATATTTCTCTTCCTTTGAAGATAACAGTGAAATCCTGGCTGACATTGAAAGTAGAATTGCCGAGTTGTTCCTCTCAAAATTGGGTGAAGGCAAGCAGGTAATTACAAAAGATGATGTAAGTTCCCTGATTAACACCATGGGAAGTGTCAGTGATTTTAAGGCAGCTGAAGAGCAGGAAAATGCTGGTGGTACCATTACCTCCAAATCGTCAAAAGGAGAAGAAGAAAGATCCTCAAGTCAAGGCACAACTTCGAAAAAATTATACCGCGACCAGAAGCGAAAAATATTGGGAGGAGTTTGTTCAGGATTAGCCCATTACTTTAATATCGATCCGGTTTGGCCACGACTATTGTTTGCATTGTTGGTGCTAGGTAGTTATGGAGGATTACTACTTGTTTATATCATTCTGTGGATTCTCCTTCCTGCCTCAGAGGAGTTGGAAGAAGAGGGAGATGTAAAGAAAATGTTTAGAGATTCTGAAAAGAAAGTAATAGGTGGAGTAGCTTCAGGCGTAAGTGTTTTCTTTGGCATTGATGTTACGCTTGTTCGAGTTCTCTTTGTGATTTTTACAATAGTTGGTGGCATTGGTTCTTTAACCTACATCATCTTATGGATAGCCTTACCAGAGGCTAAATCCATTACAGAGAAAATGCAAATGCAGGGCGAACCCGTTACACTCTCCGGAATTGAGTCATCAGTAAAAAAAGGGCTTAATGAAAAGGATAATGGTGAGGAAAGTGTATTGGCAAAAGTAATTTTGTTTCCATTCCGTCTCATTGCAATGATAATCAATGGACTGGCTAAAATACTTGGGCCAATTTTCTCCATGTCGGTTGATATTCTGCGTGTAGGGTTTGGAGTACTCATCACAATGATTGGAATCATTATACTTTTCAGTCTCTTCTTTTCAGCAGGCGCTGTTCTAGGGGTATTCTCAATGGGGCCTGAGTTGTTTTGGTGGAATATGGATGTAAAGGGATTGGGGTTACCCATTGAAGCCATAAGAAACACATTCCCACTTTGGGTGCTACTTATTGGATTTGTCACATCACTTATTCCTGCGCTTTTTCTGACTCTTCTTGGGATTTCGGTAATTGTAAAGCGTGTTATTTTCAAACCTATTGTTGGCTGGAGTTTATTTGTATTGTTCTTTATATGCCTTGCTATTCTAAGTTTCAAAGTTCCTCAAACCATTTATGCCTTCCGAGAGGAAGGAACGATAAGACAAGAGGAGCAGTATCCTACAGATGGTAAAACGTTGGTGTTCAAAGCAAACGAAGTAGGTCTGGAAGACTATGATGTGAGTTCACTTCGAATAATTGGGCAGGATGAAAACAATATAAGAATTGTAAAGCGTTTTGAAGCACAAGGACCAACGCGCAAAGCAGCTATAGAAAATGCGCAAATGGTTACCTATAACATCGCGAGAGAAGACAGTATTTATACTTTCGATTCCAATATTACATTTAAGAATGATGCATCCTTCCGTGCACAACGGATCAATATCGATGTGTATGTGCCTTACAATCAAGACATCGTAATTGATGAGTACCTTTGGGATTTAATTGACAACTATGGTCGCAATTATTATCGCAATTACAATCAAGACGATACCTGGCGAATGACAGAATCCGGACTTGAGTGTATCACCTGTGAAGGATCAAGTAGTCCATCAAAGATCAAGAGCAATAGCGATCTCACTGACTTTGAGTCTGTAGAGTTAAGTGGCCTATTCGATGTGAGCATCGAAAGAGGAGATAACTACTCTGTTGAAGTGGTTGGATCAAGTAGTCAAAAGGAACACTATACCTTATATACAGCGAACAAAACTTTAGTTATAGACTATGACAATGAACACAAGACTTTTTTTTGGGAGAATAGTCTTTTTGAAGATGACAAAATTACCATCAACATCACTATGCCTCACTTAAGAGACCTAGAGGCAAAAGGAGCTGGAAAACTAAAATTCAGAAACTTTAAGGAAAGTGATGTTGAAATAAAACTAACAGGAGCAGTAATTGCCGATGGTAGATTAGATGTAAGCACCCTCGACATAGATATCACTGGAGCATCTTTTCTGGACCTTGAAGGCCGTGGCACTTTTATGGAGGCTAAAATAACTGGTGCCTCCGGGCTACGTGCTTATCAATATGAAGTAGATCGTGCAATTATTGATGCTAATGGAGCCTCTTCTGCAAAGGTGAATGTGAATGAATCGTTGGAGATTAATCAGGGTTTTGCCAGCAATGTATCACATAGAGGAGATGCGAAGGTAACTAAAAATCGGTAATCAAATTATCAATGAAATAAAATTGGGGCTTTATGCCCCTTTTTTATTTCTAAAAGAATACAGTCCTTTACCAAAAGACAAAGCAAAACGTGATGGATGTACGTGTAAAATTTCTTGGAGGAGCTAAAAGTGTAACAGGCTCTAAATACCTATTAGAAATAGACAATAAAAAAATACTTGTTGATTGTGGCATGTTTCAAGGCAAGAAAGAACTTCGACTTAGGAATTGGAATGAACTGCCAATAGATCCATCAATCATTGATATGGTAGTGATTACACACGCCCACATTGATCATACCGGCTACCTTCCCAGGTTAGTGAAGGATGGGTTCGGAGGGAAGATAATTTGTACACATGCCACTGAGGACCTGATGAAGATTTTACTCTTGGATGCTGGTAAATTGCAGGAAGAAGAAGCTCAGTTTGCTCACAAAAAAGGTTATTCCAAGCACAGTAAACCCCAACCTCTATTTGGAACCGAAGATGCAAAAAAAGCCCTTGAAATGGTAGAGTCCTATCCATTGGAACAAGAAGTTGATTTGGCGGAAGGGATAAGCACTAAATTTTATAATGCAGGCCACATACTTGGTGCAGCCATTGTTGAGATCAGCCTACAAGGAAATACGCAAAGGAAAAAAATTGTATTCTCAGGAGACCTAGGACGCAACAACGACCCATTGATGTATGCTCCTTCTGCAATAAAAAATGCAGACATATTGTTTATTGAATCTACCTACGGAGACAGAGTCAACCCAATTGATGAAGTAGAGAGCGATCTTGCTGAAGCCATTAACTACACCTATGACAAAGGAGGATGTGTAATTATCCCTGCATTTGCTGTCGGGCGAACTCAAAATCTTTTACTCTATTTAAACAAGCTGATCTCCGATAACAAAATACCTGACCTTCCCATTTTTATGGATAGTCCCATGGCTATCAGTGTAACTAATCTATATGAAAAGCACAGCAGCACACATAAACTTAGCGTTCAGAATAACAACGGCACATTGTTAAGTGTCTTCGATTCAGCCAATATTCATTTTTGCAACTCAGCAGATAGCTCAAGGGAACTTAACGACAGAAAGAAACCTGGCATTATTATCTCAGCCAGTGGCATGTGCACAGGGGGCCGAATACTGCATCACCTCTACCACCGATTGCCCAATAATAATGACACACTCTTGTTTGCAGGGTACCAAGCTGAGGGCACGCGAGGAAGACATATTTTGGATGGCAGCGAATCTGTAAGAATCTTTGGAATTGAAGTGCCTGTGAAATGCTCCGTTAAGGAAGTAACTGGCCTATCCGCTCATGCTGATCAAACGGAATTACTGCAATGGATTTCCAATTTTGAATCATCACCAAAAATGACTTTTATTATACATGGAGAAATCAAAGCTGCAGAAGCATTGCAAAGCAAAATCATGTCGACTTACAATTGGAACTGTACAATACCTGAATACCTCGAGTCGTTTGAGTTGTTTACATCTATATGAAAAAGGTGATAACCATAGCTCTCTGTTTGGTCTCTCTATCTGATTTGCAAGCGCAACGCTATGGAATAAAGGGACAACTCTTTTGGTCTACGTCTGAAAGCGCTAGTACCTCCCAAACTGTAGAATACATTGGTATTCCACTCGAAATATTTGTTCATGAATTAACATCAACCGCTGAAGTCGACATCGTTGACGGAGTTATTACAAAAATTTACACCCCGGTGGCAGATCGTTTTTTTTGTAAATGGGATGGTTCTTTCAAGTCAAAACTACCTGCAGGCAGGTACTCTATATTTGTGCGATATAAAGATGGGTTTTATGGTAACCTACAAGATGCTGCTGACAATCTAAGTCCAGTATCTTTAGGGCAAAACAAAAGTGAATGGATCACTGTCACCATCAACTATTCCTCCTATCATTGACAATATCACCACATTGTGGTTTACTCAATAATGTAGTAAATTGAAAGTCATGAGGGAATTCTTAGTCCTTCTTATCATTCTACTCTCAGCTTGTTCCTCCACGCAACCCCGGCAAGGGATAAAAGGGCAGGTACTTTGGGTGTCCGGAAATCAAATGCCCGGACCCGGTTCAAAGAAATCTTCCAATCATGGAGTGCAAAGAGAATTGCACATTTATGAACTTACGACCATTAAGGAGGCTACCATGTCTTCTGATGGTTTCTTTTCAGGTATTAAAACCAAACTCGTAAGCACGGTTACAACAAAAGCAGATGGGACCTTTAAATTGCGCCTTCCCGTAGGGGAATACAGCATTTTTGTAAAAGAAGATAAAGGATTGTTTGCCAGTCGTTTTGATAAAAACAATGCCATCAACCCAATTATTATAAAGCAAAAAGAGTTTGCGTGGCTACCAATTACAGTCGATTATCAGGCTGCCTACTAAATAAATTATTAGCGGATGCAACCTCTTGGTGGGGTTAGGCATCTTGCTACTGAAACACTTTAAATGGGACTCCAGATCTACAGCGCTAAGGAAACTGAATGGATAGAAGGGTGCAAAAGGCAGGATTCACGTGCCCAGGAATCCTTGTATGCGCAATATTCAGGAAAGATGTACGCCTTATGCTGTCGGTATGTTCCATCAAAGATGGAAGCTGAGGATGTGCTGGTAATTGCCTTTACCAAAGTGTTTGAAAGAATAGATCAGTTTAAAGCAGAGGGAAGTTTTGAAGGGTGGTTGCGAAGAATTGTTGTGAACGAATCACTGACCTACTTAAGAAGAAACAAAAATATGTACCTGGAAACAGAAATAGAGGCAGTAGATAAAAATCCGAACTTCGGTCAATTGGAAAATCATTTGGAGGCCGATGATCTTTTAAGAATGGTTGGAGAACTTCCAACAGGTTATCGAATGGTGTTCAATCTGTACGCAATAGATGGGTATTCACATAAAGAAATTGCTGGGCAACTGGAAATAAGTGAAAACACATCCAAATCTCAGTTGAGCAGAGCAAGGGCTCTATTGAAAAAAAAATTGAACGAGTTGGAAAAGGAAGTGGAGACAAAAAAATCAAATGGCTATGAGTAATCAAATAGATAATTTATTCAAGAAAAAACTTGAAGCCCATTCTGTGGAACCGGCACCAAGTGCTTGGGCAAGGGTTTCTTCAAGTGCTTCAAAAAAAAATAAAGCAGTAATCTGGTTTAGGGCTGCGGCTGCACTTTTCCTTATGGCTTCAGCACTCTGGTTATATAATAATACTAATGAAAACATTTCATCAGAAATTGCAAAAGTAACACCGGAAGAGTTAAGACCAGAGAAACCAGTGGCTATTCAAAAGGAAGCAGAAATAAAAAGCACTGAGGATAATAATACAACACATGCATCAATTCCTCCTGCACAAAAAACTAAAGTGCCGTTGATTATACAGAACAATGAAAAACCCAAAAATGAAAATATAGAGCGCCATAGAGTAGACTTAACTACTGAACCTCTTGAGTTGATTGCAAAAATTGATAGTAATCCTATTCAAGATGATTCTGAAATTGAAGCAAGTGCTACTAAGAGTCTATCTAAACCCATTGTAATTGTGTATGAATTAAAATCATATGCAAAAAAGTCTGAGCCAGAAATTGATCCGCTTTTTCAAAAGAAGAATGGACTTAAGAGAGTACTTGATGTTGCAAACAATATAAGAACAGGAGAAAGTCCACTAGGTGGATTGCGCCAAGCCAAAGAAGACCTCTTTGCTTTAAACTTTAAAAAAGAAGACAAGAAGAATAATAGATAAGAATATGAATAAGAGAATAATAGTATTGATGTTTATAATAGGAGGAATTAGCCCTGTAGCATTTTCGCAAACCTCCGCACCTGATTCCGTTGTAATAAAAATAGGAGAGTCCAGTAAAGTGATTTTTGCTATACATAAGAATGACTTACAAACCCTTAAATACTACGACTTTCAAGCGTTGATGAATGATATGATCACTAAGCTCGAAAATGAAGATAGGTCAAATGTAGCAACTCCCCCATCCGGCTATTTGTTAGACAGTGAGGATGAGACTACAGCTACCAGCGCTGAGGACGAAGAAGCTACCTATGAATGGCCAGAGGATGAAGACTCCAACAGGACATATGGAAACGATGACAGTGAATGGGTGACCTATGAAGGTAATGATCGGTCTTATAAAAATAGTGAGCGTCATGAAAGTAGAAGCTACAGAGGCAGGAGGACAACATCCAGTATTAACTTTGATATAGGAACAAACAATATATTGAGCGATGGTAAATTTCCTGACAGTAACAACGACCTCTATACAGTCAAACCATTCGGTTCATGGTATGTGGGTATCAATTCTATTCAGAGGACACGGTTATCCAGAAAATTCTTTCTCGAGTGGGGCGTTGGTGTAAGTTGGTACAATTTCAAATTTGAAAATCAACGGACGATCATGACCAAAGATGATGCAGGCGTTTCTTTTTCTACTGACTTACGAGACCTGGACTTCAAAAAAAGCAAACTTACCGCATCCTATATCAATGCTTCATTTGTTCCGGTTATTGATTTTGGGGGCAACCGAAGAAAACCTATGTTATTCGATAGTCGTGGTGCCAACTCCTTTAGAGTAGGTGTTGGTCCATATATGGGCTATCGCATCGGCAGCTACACCAAGCAGGTGTATGAAGAAAGTGGAGATAAGAAAAGAGACCGCAACCACGACAACTATTTCCTTGAAAACATTCGATATGGTGCTCGATTGCAGATAGGATTTAATGATGTCGACCTGTTCTTCAACTACGACATGAACGAACTCTTTAGTGAAGGAAAAGGACCTGCCGTAAATGCCTTTAGTTTTGGAGTTACCTTTTAGAATAGGGAAATAAAGAAAATACTTCTTTATAAAGAGAGTCCTTACTATTCAGAGGGACTCTCTTTTATATAATACCATCTCCTTTTCATCACCTTTCAAGAGCAACTCAGCACACATTTTTTTTGGTGTTGGCCACTGGTAAGCCATCCATAATAGGATTGCTAAAAAGTAGGCACTGAATATTTCACTTCCTGTAATAAAAAGCCCTCCAGCCACAAGCAAAGAGGCTAAAGCCCCTAAGACTATTCTACTCAATGACAAGTAAAAATATTTATCCATCTTGTAGCCTAGGCTCAAATCTCGGGAATAGACCTTCATCTTTTTCTTTACCACCAAGTGAACGATCGTTAGGATGAGAGCGCACAAAGCAAAAACCAAAATTTGTGTTATCAATATTCGATGCTGTTCTTGAATGATGGCATAAATCTTTCCTTCTTGCATTTTCAAATAGAGAAAGATGAATACACCCAGAGGAATTAGTGTAATCAAGTAACAGAGGTTATTAAGTTTGTAGAAATATTCTTTGATAGAACTGAATTTCATGAGCGTTCAACTTTTATCAAATTTAATTAATTATCTTCGGGAGTAGATTGATATGGAAGCTGTAATGAATTTAACGCGAAAAGAACAAGTCATTCGCATGGCGGCTGAATTGTTCAGAGAAAAAGGTTATGCGGCATCTTCCATGCGAGATTTGGCACAAAAGCTCGGAATCGAAGCCGCAAGTTTGTATTCACACATTAAGTCAAAGGAAGAAATTCTGAGGAGCCTATGCTTTGACATGGCAGCAGAATTCAGAAAGTCTCTTGAAGGTGTGGAAAAACAAAATGTTTCGGCCAGTGAAAAACTGAGATTAGGGATTATTGGTCACATTAGTGTAATGGCCAAAGATCTTACGGCATCTGCAGTATTTATGAATGAGCACCGACACCTGAGTGGCCCTTTTCTAAGAGATTTTCTACTTATGCGTATCAATTATATCAACCGCTTCAAGGCAATTATAGAAGAAGGAACCAGAAATGGTGAATTCAAAGAGAATATTGATACCAAACTTTCGGTAATGACCCTTTTTTCATCCCTCAATTGGATGCCACAATGGTACAATCCCGATGGAAAAATTGATTCGATCAATATAGGTCAGCAACTTTCTGACATGCTCGTCAACGGCCTAAAGAAACAAAAAGCTTAATATTCCTGTTGTATTGGTAATGCGGCTAACAGATGTTAGTTAAAAGCTATTATCTAGGCGTATTTTACTTTATTTTTACTTAAAAAATAATATCCTATGTACGGAGGTGGAAATACATTTGAAGGAATAAAATCTGATGAACTAACTGGTGAAGACCCAGCCAAACTGGCTGAATTTGAAGCCCGTATTGATAGAGGCGAAAAAATCGAACCGTCAGATTGGATGCCCAAACTGTACAGAAAGCAGCTCATCCGAATGATTGAGCAGCATGCTCATAGTGAAATTATTGGGGCGCTCCCAGAAGGAACCTGGATTACAAGGGCTCCAGGCTTTAAGCGAAAAATGGCCCTAATGGCAAAAGTACAGGATGAAGTAGGTCATGGACAGCTTTTATACAGCGCAGCCGAAACGTTGGGAAAGTCGCGTGAAGAAATGATAGACGATCTCATCAACGGAAAGTCTAAATACTCTAACATATTTAATTACCCCACCTTTACTTGGGCAGATTGCTGTTTTATTTCATGGCTGGTGGATGCAGGAGCTATTGTGAATCAATTGGCTAATGCCAAAGGAAGCTACGGTCCCTACTGCCGTGCCCTTGATAGAATTTGCGCGGAAGAATCCTTCCACTTAAAATATGGACATCATTGTGTAATCTATCTTGCCTCTGGCACGCAAAAGCAACGCGATATGTTTCAAGAAGCTCTCAATCGTTGGTGGCCACCCATGATGCATTTCTTTGGTCCTTCGGACAAAATCTCTGTACACACAGATATACTGATGAAATGGAAAGTAAAAATGGGTACCAATGATGACATGAGAAATCAGTTTCTAGACATGTACGTACCTAAAATATGGGAACTAGGATTCACAATTCCTGACCCCAAGCTTAAGAAAAATACTGAAACCGGAAGATGGGACTATACAGAACCAGATTGGGAAGAATTTAAGCGTGTGATCAATGGAGATGGGCCTTGCAACAAGGAGAGGCTTGAAGTAAGAAGAATTGCGGAAGAAAGAGGTCGCTGGGTAAGGGAAGCCCTGCGCACTCCAAAGACAGCATATGTTGCTCCTCTTGCCTAATTAGTAAATCACCTGATCGAAGTCATTTTGTATATTGTAAGATGAGGCTAACTTTCATCGTACGAATTGACTGTTCATACATTTAAAGAAGTACTAAAATATTATCCTTTGAAATCTTTAGATCCAAGAGTAAACCGATTACCTCAAACAGATAGTGCTAACACAACGCCAAAAGTACCCCTGGATCAGTTTGGCACCTTTGAAGTTTTTGTACAACCCAAGGCTGGCAAACCCTTTCAGCATGAAGGGATAGTACACGCCCCTAACCTTGAAATGGCGTATGTACTGGCAAAGGAAGCCTTCACGAGAAGGTTTACTTGCATTTCCATCTTTGTAGCTGAGACCGGAAACATCCATGTCTCCATTTTAATAGAAGGTGATGATGATGCTTATAACTATGTAAGCGAAGTCGCTCCGGAAGGTGAAAAAGTATCATTCGAAATTTTCCATCTATTCAAACGCGGAAAGCAACACCAGCACGTTGGAACTGTTGAGGCAAGTAATCCCAATGAAGCCCTTTGGGTAGCCAGTAAACAATTGAAAACAGAAAAACAGGTTTTTAATGTTTGGGCAATCCGCACCAGCGATATACGATTTACCAATCAAGACGACATGGATTTGTGGATAACGCTACCTGAAAAGAAGTTCAGGGATGCTGCTTCCTACAAAGGGGGCGAGAAGTTAAAATCGTTTCTTGAAGCCTCTAAAAATTAACTACAACTATAATTAGCGAATAAAGATGAACCACGAAGCCATCAAAGAACTCCTTTACAAAATGGCAGATGACCAACTTATTTTGGGTCACCGCAATTCTGAATGGACAGGGTTTGGTCCATTACTGGAAGAGGATATTGCCTTCTCTTCCATGGCGCAGGATAAAGTGGGACACAGTCTGGCATTGTATACCATATTAAATGATCTTGGCGAACAAGACCCAGACACTATTGCTTTCACCAGGAATGCGGATCAGTTTCACAATACTGTTTTCACTGAACTGCCCAACGCAGAATACGATTTTAGTTTGATCAGGCATTTTCTTTATGATACTGCAGAGGCATTTCGTTTTGAAATGTTAAGCCACTCCTCCTTTGAGCCACTGGCACAGGTAGCCACCAAAGTAAGAGGCGAGTTAAGGTATCACACTATGCACGCCAACACCTGGGTAAAGCAATTGGGAGCTGCAACAGAAGAAAGCATAAGCAGGCTGCAACAATCACTGGAATTTGCACTCCCCTATGCGCTTGGTATTTTTGAACCATCGCCATTTGAAAAAGAGCTGATTGCTGACGGAATATTTGAAGGCGAAAAAGCATTGGAAGAGAAATGGAGAAAGAAGGTGGAAGAGGTAATTGCACAAACTCAACTTCAACTTCCAAAGTGGGAAACCATAACACCACATTATGG
>JBATLM010000230.1:0-5344 GCA_049289315.1 Cyclobacteriaceae bacterium | reverse complement strand
GTTCAGCAACATCTCTCCGATCTGGCGAATACGATTAGGTACCAACATGTAAGCATCCCCACCAGAGATTACAATATCTTCAATCTCAGGACGAGATGCGATGTAAGCAAAAGCTTTGTTCCAGTTGTCAGGCACAGGCTTAAAGCTCACCTTCTCTACGGAATCCGTATCGCTACCGATCGCAGAACTACGCGTACAAAAACGGCAATACACTGGACATACATCCAAGGGTAAGAAAAGTGCCTTATCAAAATAACGATGCACCAAACCAGATACCGGTGAATCTTCTTGTTCACTCAATGAATCCAGTGTCAACCGAGGATGATCAGGTTCGCGTGAAGCGCCTAGTGGAATAAATTGAATGCGTAATGGGTCGTTGTAGGGGTCCTTCCAGTCGATTCGACTCAAAATGTAGGGAGACAACCTAAGGTTCATGGGCGCCTCATCCATTCCCTTCACTGCATCTTTGATAAATTCCTCGGATGTGATTTCGGTGAGGAATTCCTGCAACTTCTCTATTTTATGTATTGTATTCTTATTCTGCCATTTGGTATCCAAAAACTGCTCCTCAGTTACATCTTTAAATGCTGGGATATGTTGCCAAAAAGGCCCTTTTACGAACTTTCGGTGGTTAATATCTCTGGCAGAAACCATCTTTTTATTGGGATCCGGGATTTCCATCTCCGCAATGGCCTCCAGGGAATCTGTATTTGAAATTTTGTTAGGCAAATCAGCTACTTTACTCGCCTCTTTCATGAGGGAGATTTCATCTGTTGAGTAATTCATGACTTTGTTTAGTGACTAAAAAATACGTTCTATTCGATGTGATTAACGATTCTATAGACTATTATGTTCTATAGAACTTATGCAAATGTATGCCTTTTTTAGGCCAAAAACAAGGTTTTCTGTTATTTCTACCCTTTTGAAGTTAGGTTTAAAGGCTCTATTGGCTCATTCATCGTAATAAGTGGCGCAGCCTCTACTTCCTCAATTTCCATTGCATCTACAATGATACCCAGGGCCTCCCTTATTTTAAGCTGTGTAGACTCGGGAAGAGCCTTAATTTTATCTGCCAATTGATCGTGTAATATGTCGGGAGCTGATTTGACCACTTCACACCCCTTTTCAGTGATTCCGATATACGTCACGCGCTTATCACCCGATTTAGGCTGTCTTTTGGCCAAATCCTTCTTCTCCAGCCTGTTAATAATACCAGTAATGGTGCTGGAATTGAGGCTCAATAACTTCATTAATTCACCGTGAGTGGCTACTTTACTGGCAGCCCTGTCTATATGGCCCAGGCACAGCAACTGAGGAATACTAATACCAAAATCCTTTTGCACGCGCTTCGACTCAAGGTTGATCGACCTGACTATTTTTCTAATGTCTATTAATATATCAAGCGTCTCCATTTTCCGCTGTTGATAGGAATACTGCAACTAAGCAAGTCGAAATCTATTATCCAAATAGATGAATAAATGCATTTAGAACCCATAAATCCTATTTCCGATCTTCCATGCTAAAGCGTTCGAATATTCATACCTTTGCGGCTTCATTTTTACAAGCTTATGATTGCAGCCAACAACCTCTCCCTTCAGTTCGGTAAAAGAGTACTTTTTGACTCGGTTAACCTCAAATTCGCAGGAGGAAACTGCTACGGGGTGATTGGTGCCAACGGTGCCGGAAAGTCTACATTTCTTAAGATTCTAGCTGGAGATATCGATCCCAACTCAGGTAACGTAAGCATTGACCCGGGCAAACGAATGGCCGTGCTTCGCCAAAATCACTTTGAGTTTGATGAAGTACCCGTTTTAAATACTGTCATCATGGGGCACAACAAGTTGTGGAGCATTATGAAAGAAAAAGACGCCATCTATGAGAAGCCTGACTTCTCTGAAGCCGATGGTGTGCGTGCTTCTGAACTAGAAGCAGAGTTTGCAGAAATGGACGGATGGAATGCAGAGTCAGACGCGGCTGCATTATTGAGCGGATTAGGTATTGACGAAAGCGTGCACAACTCGCTGATGAAAGACCTTAGCGGTAATCAGAAAGTGCGTGTGCTTTTGGCGCAAGCTATTTTTGGTAATCCTGACATATTAATATTAGATGAGCCTACCAACGACCTGGACATTCACACCATCACCTGGTTGGAGGACTTCCTATTAGAATTTAAGAATACAGTGATCGTTGTATCTCACGACCGTCACTTTTTGGACACGGTATGTACGCACATTGTAGATATCGATTTCAAAGCCATTAAACTTTATACCGGTAATTACTCCTTCTGGTATGAATCCAGCCAACTGGCTTTGACGCAACGCGCCAGCTCTAACAAGAAAGCAGAAGAGAAGAAGAAAGAACTGCAGGCCTTCATCGCACGCTTTAGTGCCAACGCTTCCAAGTCAAGACAGGCGACCAGCAGAAGAAAGTTGCTGGAGAAAATTAACATTGACGACATTCAACCTTCCAACAGAAGGTACCCTGCCATCATATTCCAGCAGAACAGAACTGCCGGTGATCAAATCCTACACATTGAAGGACTATCTGCCAAAGCGGAAGACCGCACCTTATTTACCAACTTGGACTTATATGTTAACAAAGGTGATAAGATTGCTTTCCTCAGCAAAGACAGTTTGGCCATCACTACCCTATTCAGAATACTTGCTGGAGAAGTGAAACCACAGTCTGGCGAGTTTAAGTTTGGACAAACCATTACCTCTGCTTACTTACCCAACGACAACGAACAGTATTTTCAATCTAATGACAACCTAGTGGATTGGTTGCGTGAGTTTTCAGAAGAAGATAAAGACGAAGTCTATATCCGAGGTTTCTTAGGTAAGATGTTGTTTTCCGGTGAAGAGGTGTTTAAGAAATGTAACGTACTCTCCGGAGGTGAGAAAGTACGCTGCATGGTGTCGCGTGTGATGTTGCAAGGTGCCAATCTTTTGATACTCGATGAACCTACCAACCACTTAGACCTTGAATCTATTCAAGCGTTCAACAATGCCCTGAGGGATTTCCCAGGAACGGTTTTGTTCACCTCACATGACCACACGTTTACCGAGACCATTGCTACACGGGTTGTGGAGCTCACCCCTAATGGTAACATTGACAAGCTGATGACTTACGATGAGTACATCTCCAGCGATAAGGTGGCCGAGCAGAAGGAAGGGCTTTACGCTTAAGTTAGTCTTGAGTTAATAGTCTTTAGTCCTGAGTGGAGGCGATACGTCATTGCCTGCCTGCGGCAGACAGGCGAACTGAAGCAAGGCCATAAGCGTTGGCGTGAAGCAATCTCATTGGTAAATGATTTGTACTATAAGTACCAGGGCCCTTAACGAGTGGCTCTGAATACGACTAATTAAAATAAAAGGAAATAACTTACTCGCCTAATTCCCACTTAGCGGAGTCCCAAAGATACCGACTGCCAGTTCTGCCCAAATAAGAAAGAGTATTACCAATAGCGCCATTGACAGGATAATCCGGTATGGAGTTCTTTCTACTTTTCGTAAAACAAAATCAATACCCAACCCGGTACCCATCAAAAGGATTGCCGCAACAATAAAATCCATGAAAGTCCAATTGACTTCATTAGTAAACTGCATGGCCACCAGTGGGATCAATAAAAGAAGCCCGACTATGGATGTGATTATTAACAGTCTTTTGATTTTCATAACCTTAAGTATACTACCTATTCAAGCAACTGAGTATACCAAAGTAGCACTTTTCGTGTTTCCTATCAAACTGTGAAATCTGGACACAGAGGTTTATATTGGTGTTTAATTAAGTGTAATAAATAATGAGAAAATTTCTAATTCTACTATTGTTTCCTTTACAGGTAATGGCTCAAGAACTTCCTGGCTCAGTACTATTTTGGAATACGTTGCAAAAGCATTGCGGAAAAGCTCATGGCGGAGAAATTATTGCTGGAGCAAAAGAAGGAGATGGTTTTACTGGCGAAAAGCTAGTGATGCATGTCCGTTCTTGTGAAGAGAATACAATCAAGATTCCATTTTTTGTTGGCGAGGATAAATCCCGTACCTGGGTTTTTACGATGACAGCAGATAAGCTAATTCGATTAAAACACGACCATAGACACAAGGATGGTACGGAAGATGAAGTGACACAATATGGTGGCTTAAGCTCCAATACAGGATTAGCTGATATTCAGTTTTTTCCTGCAGATCAGGAAACGGCTGATTTAATTCCTCATGCTTCCAATAATGTTTGGTGGGTAACACTGGATGAAAAAAGCTTCACCTATAATTTACGGAGAGTTGGCACTGACAGGCTATTCTCAGTAAAGTTTGATCTTACGAAAGAAGTGACCACGCCTGGTGCGCCTTGGGGTTATTAAATTGATTGTCTAAGATTGAAAACTCAGTTCTTTGTTGTCTTTGTTGGTGAAGAACACCAACAAAGGCTAGGTATGTTTAAGTTCTTTTTAGATATTCAATAGCTCTTTGGTGTGTATTTGGTTCAACTGCTAGAGTAAAATGGTCTGCATTTTTGATTTCAATATATTCTCCATTAACCAACTCATTCGCAACCAGTTTACCTTGTCCTAACACTAAGTCCTTCTCACCACTAATAATTAGCGTGGGGACACGAATTTCCGACACTTCTTCAACAGTTAAGCTAGGATAACTTGCCTTGCTAAATGCTTTCATTGATTCCTTGTCTAATCCGAGTTCTTTGAAAAATGTCCAATAAGCGGAGACATGTTTTGGCAAATGGTCTGGAAAAGTTTCAAATTCAAAGACATTGCCAAGCCCCTGGATAATTTTTTCAATGGGAGGTTGACCGATGAGAACATCTCCAGTGCCTATTAAGATTGCTTTTGAAAAGAATTCAGGATGTTTATGTAATAGGTTGAGCGCGATAACAGTACCCATTGAATAACCCATAATAGCTACTGATTTCAGATTCAAATGATGAATTAAATTTATTGCGTCATTTGATAGATTATCTAAACCATAAAAGCCAGGATCAGCACTGCTATCACTTTTTCCATGTCCTCGAAAGTCAAGCCCTATGACCTGATATCCTTGTTTTGTCAGGGTTTCAACCCACCCTGTTTGGAGATAATTGTAATTGAAGTCAACACAACCACCGTGAAGGAGCAAGATAGGGTTACCTTCTCCGTATATATGATATGACAATGTAACGCTATTGATGGAAAAGGTGCTCATATATTCTGAGGTTAGATAATTACTGCTAACGTAATTACATTCAAGATATGTGTGCTAGCAGTCTAATATGCTTGTATATACACCACCCAAGTTAGGGTTTTCTACTTTATTTTCTTTATTAATTAGGTAAAAGCCAATTGAGAGGGTCGCAC
>JBATLM010000229.1:0-8802 GCA_049289315.1 Cyclobacteriaceae bacterium | reverse complement strand
CCATTGGAAATGACATCAGGGTATGGGAAGAACATGAAAGCCCTTATAAACAAGTAGCCCTTACTTTTAAGGACATGGGTATCAATAGCGGCAATATTGGTATGGAAGAAGAAGTACGTTTCTTTTTATTTGATGGCATCCGCAAAGAAGCTTCTAACCTTAACTTTATAAGTGGTACGCCAGTTACTGCCGAGTGCAGAAAATATAAGTCACCCGCAGAAATCGCATTGCTGCAAAAAGCCAACAACATTGCCATTGAAGCTTACAAGGCAAGTGTGCAAATGCTGGAAGAAGGCATGACCCCTCAGGAGTTTTCGGCCATCACAGCTGAAGCACACAAACGCCTGGGTGTAAGCGGAGGAATAGGCGCCAACTTTGGGGAAGCATCAGCTTATCCTCACGGAAGCATTCAACAACAGTATTTGAAAAAAGGAGATACGGTATTGATGGACGGTGTTTGTAAAGTAGATGGCTACAGCTCTGATATCAGCCGCACTATTGTATTTGGAGCCGAGCCAACAGCGCGTCAGCGAGAGATATTTGATCTGCAAAGAAGGTCTCAGGATGCTGGCTTTGCAGCCGCCATATTGGGAGATCCTGCTGAAAATGTAGACATCGCAGCACGTAAAGTATTAACTGATGCTGGTTTCGGACCAGGGTACAAAGTACCTGGATGCCCGCACCGCACTGGCCATGGTATTGGAATGGATACACACGAATGGGGCAATATGGTGCTTGGTAATAAAGAACCACTAATGCCAGGAATGTGCTTTAGTATAGAACCCACCATCTCAATCTATGGTGAATTTGGTACGCGTGTTGAAGACTGTGCCTACATGACTGAAGAAGGTATCAAATGGTTTACACAACCTAGTCCAGCAATCGATCAACCCTTTGCCTGATCAAACCTAGCATTATAGAATAAACCTGAATCAATTAATACCTAAACCTCAATCTACTCATGACACTTAAAAGAAGAGATTTCATAAAACTTTCCGCAGGAACAACTGCCGGAGTTGCCTTACTAGCAGGCTGCACAACACCTGATTCAACTCCAGCTGCTGGCAACAGCCCTATGGATAAACTCAAGCCTATGACCGATGGCATCGTTCCTATCTCTAAGGCTGAAAGAGAGTCAAGAATTGAAAAGGCACAGCGCCTGATGGTGGACAATAAGATTGAAGCCTTGTATCTCGATGGAGGAACAAGTATGGAATATTTCACCGGCATTAGTTGGGGAACAAGTGAGAGAATGATGTCCGCAATTATTCCTGCTAAAGGTGAAGTGAAATATGTGAGCCCTGCCTTTGAAGCAGAAAGAGTAAAAGAGTTGATGACCATTGGTAATGATATTCGCGTGTGGGAAGAGCATGAGAGTCCTTACAAACAAGTGGCGCTTACGTTTAAAGACATGGGAATTCGCAATGGCAACATTGCCATGGAAGAGCGAGTAAGGTTCTTTTTATTTGATGGCATTCGGAAGGAAGCATCTAACCTTAACTATGTTAGTGGCGATCCTGTGACGATTCCATGCCGTATGTTCAAAACACCGGCAGAGCTTGCGCTGATGCAGCGCGCCAATGAAATTACTATTGAAGCTTATAAAGTGGGCGTGGCCATGCTGGAAGAAGGAATGACACCGCAAGACTTTAGTGCCATCACTGCTGAAGCTCACAAAAGGTTAGGTGTGCGTGGTGGTATAGGCGTTAACTTCGGTGAGCCATCGGCATACCCTCATGGAAGTATTCAACAACAATATCTAAAAAAAGGAGACATCGTATTGATGGATGGAGGATGTGGTGTAGGCGGCTACCGCTCAGACATCAGTCGTACTGTAGTATTTGGTGCAGAGCCTACTGATAGGCAACGTGAGGTTTGGGATTTGCAAAAGAAGTCACAGGCAGCAGGATTCGAAGCCGCCAAGTTGGGTGACCCTTGTGAGAATGTAGACATAGCAGCGCGTAAAGTATTAACTGATGCAGGGTACGGACCAGGTTACCAGGTGCCGGGATGCCCTCACCGCATTGGA
This sequence comes from Cyclobacteriaceae bacterium, assembly GCA_049289315.1. GTDB lineage: Bacteria > Bacteroidota > Bacteroidia > Cytophagales > Cyclobacteriaceae > ELB16-189. Next base: position 6,773 of record JBATLM010000229.1, on the reverse strand, counting down.
CATGGTATCGGAATGGATGGTCACGAATGGGGCAACATGGTATTGGGCAACAAGCAACCGTTAACGCCTGGCATGTGCTTTAGCATCGAGCCTACTATTTCAATCTATGGTGAATTTGGAGTACGTCTTGAAGACTGTGCCTACATGACCGAGGAAGGTATTAAGTGGTTTACCGTACCTAGCCCTGCCATCGACAAGCCTTTTCATGATGTCGCTTAAACTAAGTACTACCGAGATCCTTTACTAAAACTACTATGGCAATAAAAAGAAGAGATTTTATAAAACTCTCTGCAGGAACTACCGCTGGTGCTGCACTACTAGGTGCTTGCACTACCTCAGAAACAACAAACGCAAAGTCAGGAGGACCATTGGATGATCTACAATCCATGACCAAAGACATTGTTCCCATTTCAGTGGAAGAGCGTGAGGCGAGAATTGAAAAAGCCCAACGCTTGATGACTGAAAACAAAATCAACGCTTTGTTTCTGGATGGTGGAACCACCATGGAATACTTCACAGGCATCAGCTGGGGAACCAGTGAAAGAATGATGTCAGCGATCATTCCTGCCAAAGGAGAAGTGAAATATGTAAGCCCTGCCTTTGAGGCCGCACGTGTAGAAGAATTGATGACGATAGGCAACGACATTCGAGTATGGGAAGAACATGAGAGCCCTTACAAACAAGTGGTGGCCACATTCAAAGACATGGGGATATCTAGCGGTACCATTGCTATGGAAGAGAGAGTTCGATTCTTTTTATACGATGGTATAAAAAAAGAGGCACCAAATCTCAATTACGTCAGTGGGGATCCAGTAACCATCCCCTGCCGTTTATTCAAAACCCCGGCAGAACTTGCATTGATGCAACGTGCCAACGACATTACTATAAGGGTGCATAAAATCTGTACAGGGATGCTCGAAGAAGGCATGACACCTCAAGATTTTCAAGCCATATTTAGTGATGTACACAAACGGCTTGGTGCTAGAGGTGGATGCATTGTCAATTTTGGAAAAGCATCAGCTTACCCACATGGAAGTATTCAACAACAATACCTTAAAAAAGGAGATACCATAATTATGGATGGAGGATGTAGCGTAGGTGGCTACGGTTCCGACATTTCCAGAACAGTAGTATTCGGTGCAGAACCTACCGACAGGCAACGTGAAATATGGAACTTGGAAAAAGAGTCTCAATCAGCAGGCTTTGCAGCAGCCATATTGGGAGATCCATGTGAGAATGTTGACATCGCTTCCAGAAAAGTATTGGAAGATGCAGGTTATGGTCCGGGTTATAAACTTCCAGGTTTACCTCACCGCACTGGTCATGGTATAGGTATGGATGGCCATGAATGGGGCAATATGGTATTGGGCAACAAACAACCATTTATGCCAGGTATGTGCTTTAGTATTGAGCCTAACATTTCCATCTATGGAGAGTTTGGAATGCGATTAGAGGATTGTGCCTACATGACGGAAGAAGGTGTGAAGTGGTTTACGGCACAAAGCCATTCCATTGATGAGCCTTTCAAAGGTGTAGCATAGAAAAATTACATATATGTGGTAGTCAAATTTGACTTACCCCAACAAACCCTTTGAGTTATGCCAAAGGGTTTGTTATTTTATTAGGAAACCTCAAAGACATGAAATACTTCCTATTCATTATTGGTATTGCTTTAATTAGCACCAAAGTCTACAGTGTCACTCCACTCCAAAATGATTCCACCCTACGAATGTCAATGGTTGAAGAATCATTCAATGTGGAGACAGCCACACAAGCATATATCGACACTCTTACTCCAGAACAAAAAGAAAAGTCGGATTCCTACTTTGAAGGCGGTTACTGGTTGAGCCTCTGGGGGCTTCTCTACGGACTTGTAGTAGCATGGCTCTTCTTATCAAAAGGGATATCAAGCAAAATAAATGCAGTAGCATCAAAGGTTAAAAACGTAAACCTTAAAAATGCTGTCTACCTCCTACTCTACTTTCTAGTGGCTTATGTTCTTTCCTTCCCACTCAACTTCTATGAAAATTTCTACCGTGAGCATCAATACGATCTTTCCAACCTTACCTTCGGTGCCTGGATGGGTGAGGAAATGACTGGAATGATCATCATGATGATTTTTGGTAGTATCCTGATGGTAGGGCTTTATATGGCCATGCGCAAAGTGAAAGAGAAATGGTGGCTATGGGGTGGCTTTATTACTTTCTTCTTCCTGGTTTTAATCCTTTTCATCTCCCCGATATTTATCAGCCCACTATTTAATGAGTACAAATCACTTAAAGAAGGATCTATCCGGAATGAAATACTATCGATGGCCAGGGCCAACAGTGTACCAGCCAACAATGTTTATCAGTTCGATGCCTCTAAACAAAGTGACAGAATCAGTGCTAACGTGAGTGGTATTGGAAGCACGATACGCATTTCACTCAATGACAACTTACTCAATCGGTGTACACCAGAAGAAGTGAAAGCAGTAATGGGGCATGAACTCGGTCACTATGTTTTGAACCACGGCCCGGAAGACCTTATTTACTTCAGCATTATTTTCATTATTGGGTTCGCCTTTGTGAATTGGTTATTTCAGAAAGCGATTAATAAATGGGGGGACAAATGGAACATCAAGGACATTTCAGATGTTGCTGGTTTTCCTTTATTCGTAGCCCTGTTCTCCATTTACCTCTTCCTTGCAACACCATTTTTAAATAGTGTAATCAGAAGTGCAGAGATGGAGGCAGATGTATTTGGATTGAACGCAGCGCGTGAACCTGATGGGTTTGCTTCCGTTGCCATGAAGCTTTCTGAATACCGTAAAATCAGTCCAGGTTATTGGGAGGAAATAATTTTCTTTGACCATCCTAGTGGTCGCACCCGTGTACACACCGCCATGAAATGGAAGGCTGAGAACCTAGACACTCAAGAATAGTTATTCGCTTCGTAAAGAATTTACCGGATTGGCAGATGCTGCTTTATGCCTGTTGATGCTATCAACTAATCCTTTGGTTCTTTAGGGGGAAAGTTCTTGAGGGTGACAGCGATACCTTTCTTGATATTTTTTTCTGATAGATCAGGATTAACATCCATGTACCCAATGGCTTCGGATCTCCATACCATTGCACCTTTTGACTTATCTACCATATCTATAACCATCGTTCCTTTCAGGTAGTTAATAACTTCCCGGTCTGCAAATGGTTTGAATTCATTAGCATTATCATCGGTATGATGGTAAATAACTGAAGTTTCATTTTCGACAGTAATATGAAAGTCGATGAGCAAGTCAGGATTGTTGTCATCCTGCGTAAACCCCTTTGAAGTGAGCTCAGCTACTATTGCCTCTTTCATTCTCTCTCTTATCAAACTATCATTGAGATAAGTAGGCCCCGTAAAAGCAAACTCGCATCCATTGAGCCAGCAAAAAGTTTTATATTCTGAAAAGTCCTGCGTCTTATCATACACTGAATTGATTTTGACATTACAGCTAGAGAAAATAATGGCAAGAGAAAGGATACCGAGAAGTTGTTTCATGTTCATAATCGTTTCCGTAAAGATAATTTAAACAGAATCAAGAAAGACTGACAATTGTCAGGTGAAGTCCTGATAATTATTTGATCAGCTTCCCTCCTTCAACCCATACCTCCTCACCTACTTTTACAGTAGCATCGATGAAAAAATTCCATCGCACGTAACCTCCACCAACATTGCCGCCCAATTCAGAATTGTCACCTAAGGATAAACGAACCACTCCACCCCCATAGCCATAGTATGGAATCCATGATTGATCATCAGGAATAGCAAGCATTGGATTGAAACCTAATGCAAATTCTCTAAAAGACTTTCCTGCTTCACCGGCATTTTCAATCTCTTTCTGTACCGATTCAATATTTTCAGTTGCCTGCACATCTACTACTTTTCCATTTTCAAATTTCATCACCAACCCTTTTACAAGTTGACCACCCCATTCTGAATCAGGGAAGGCAATTGTTCCACTAACTGATTCTTCAATTGGTGCCACACGAATGGCGCCAGCGGGTAATTCTACCTCACGGTCGATCAATGTAGTGGCAGTAGCCATATGGCTTAAGGATGCGTTCCCGTCCTGCTTAGTCACTTTTCTATCTCCAATTTGGAATTTGATGTTCGTTCCTGCTGGAGTCGTTACCGTAATCCAGTTTTCACGCATTGCATTATCAAATCCCATTTGCTTCTCGGCCAACGCATCATAATCAGTGCTTAGCAATACATTTTCATAAAACAAATCAATAGTACTATCTGGCACCATCAACCTCCCATTCAAATCATAAGCGCCCTGCCAGTGAAAATGTATTGTCCTGCTTTTTCCTTGATTAAGTACATCCTGTAGGCCGGCATAGACTTTATCAGTAGGCGTTGCCCCCGGAAGCATTACGCCCAAATCTACAATGCTTAGGTACAATGAAAGCTCTTCACCTTCAAGCCCCTCCAATGAAGTGGTGTAGTCTGTTTTCCAGGCCTCAGGCTGATTACCATCTATACTCATTGTTCCCAGGTACTTTGCTCCGGCATCCTCAATCCCGGTTTTAAGTAAAGGCACTAGTGGCTCAAACTGCCCCACTTGCCCAACGAGTAAAACCTGTTCACCAGATTGCAATTGGGATTGATCAATCAATTGATCAGCAATGGCTTGCCAATTCAAATAGGATGCAACATCTTCATCAGATTGTTTTTTCTGTGTTTCACAACTGAAACAAATAATCAACAACAGGGAAAGTAGTAAAGCAGCTTTATTCATCATCAATGTATTTTTTATGAAGGTAAATATTTTCGTTAAAAAAATAAAGATAAGCTAATCATCACAAGCGCTCTCACTGGCTTGATTTACTGATGATCCGTTTAATTGCTTCAGTGTAATATTTTCCAAAATAGGGTCCTACCCAGTTGAGCGACATGACCTCTTCATCATCACTAGTGTCGTAATGACTATACTCGGTGATGTAACCCGTATAGTCCCCGTTGAAACTTGTGATGATCAATTTTAGGTTATTTTGATTCGCAAAATTTTCAAGTTGCTCTACAACCGCTAACTCTCCTGAAAAATCGCATGAGGTGCCAATCATTAGTACATTTCCTATTTGAAGAATTGTTAACTCGGCATCTAGCGGTCTACTCACCGCTCGAAAAACCCAATCCCTGAGTTTGACATCTTTGAGCAACCTCAGCTGTGATGAACCTTGCACAAGACTAATTTTTCCAGTTTTAATTTCTAAAGTCTCAGGAAGGGAAACTTGAGAGGCATTCAAAATAAATGACGAGAATAAATCGCCTACCTTTTCCGTCAGTACAAAATCATTGGAATCAACAAACCCCTCAAATCGCTGGCTACCAACCGTGCCCGCCATATACGTTACAAAATCGTATTCATTGGAGAGGCTTTTCGCAATTTCTCCAGGATAATCTGCCGAGATAGAAGTGAGCTCTTTGGAAATTAACGTAGGGTGCGCTCCAAGTGCATAGATCAAAGCTTTAGAACTGTCATTTCTTACAATACTTAATCCCCTCATTTTACCATCAACAGGTGAATCTGATTCAAGTCGATTTCCTACATATTCCTCCACATCGACATCCCAATATCTTATTTCTGCAGGTTGAGTTAAATCCTTTGCCCTGTCCATGTGCTCTACCGTTTTATTGGCTATTTCTTCAATCCAGGCCTTGTCGTATTCTCCCATAAGCACATCTCCAAGCAGAGAAGGATCCCAACTTCCAACACTGGTATGTGTGTGAGTCGCTGAAAAATAAACAAACTCCGTATTAGCGTGAGGGAGTTGTGAAATAATCAAATCCTTAAGTGCAGGAGGAAATAGCAATAGGTCCGCTGAAATCAGGTAAGCAGTGATTGCCCCATTGTCTATTGCCATCACCTTCATAAAAACTGTATCGTGCACATTGGTAAAATGACCACGCGGCTTATACCCTGCCATTGGCATTGGGTAATCTGGTACAATAGAAAACTGGCTCCACCCAACGTCAGTGGCCTGTGATGCGGAATACGTTTCCAGTTGGAACGTATCCAGCTTGTGTATCATGCGTGAATAGAAAGGTTGATCTTCGAGTGGTGTATAGTCTACGGGAGCAACTAAGGCCAGAAGGAGAATAAACAAAAACAAAAATGTAGCTGCCAGCCACTTCAACCCTTTTCTCACTTCAATGGTAGTCACTTAAACAATACAAGACATGCTAAGTCATAGCACGAAGTGACAAATATATTTCAATTCACCACCAATCTAAATACTTGACGACCTGAATTACTTAAGATCTCAATCAAATACACTCCGCTGGATTGAAATTCCGTTAATAGTGGAATGAAGTTTTCACCAGAGTTAACCTCAACAGGTTTCCGATGAAGAATTTTTCCGGAGATGTCAGTAACATTAATCACAATCTCTTCTGATTTATTACCAATATAAACTACTGTAAGGGTATTGGTATTGTTAATTGGGTTTGGATACAATGCTACTACACCGGTGTTTCTCTCCAACACTTCCACCAAAATGATCTTTGAAATGGAAGTTTTACCATCATAATCAGTCTGTCGTAATCGGTAATAAGATTTACCAATGAATGGCGATCGATCTTCGGAATTATATTTGTTAGTAACAGTAGATGTACCCGCACCAGGAATAACCTCAATAGTCTCGAACCTTTCGCCATCCTGAGATCGCTCCACGCTAAAGAAATCATTGTTAAGTTCAGATGCTGTTGTCCAATTCAAATAAACGATGCCATTCACTACGCTACCC
>JBATLM010000228.1:0-8460 GCA_049289315.1 Cyclobacteriaceae bacterium | reverse complement strand
GTGCTTACCATACTTCTAACCCATCTCATTGGGTTCTACGTCTATTTTGTAGTAAGGCAGGGACAGATTCGTCAGGAAATGCGTGAATCCATTGGTTCATTGCCTGATGAAGAGTTTGAAACTTTTGTTTTTACCGTTGAAGAATATCAAAAAATAAAAGTGAATGGGTTTGAAGTGAAAATTGATGGCAAGATGTATGATCACAGCACGCCAAAATTTGAAAACGGAAAGGTTACGCTATTCGCTCGACACGATAAGGACGAGGATGATCTCATCAGTTTTATTACCAAAATTGTCAACTCTTCTGACCAAGATAAAAAACCGGTTCCTTCTCAGTTGCTGAGTTTTTTTAATCTGACCTTTTTATCACCTCAACAATTGACATTTGTCATTCAACAAGACAAGATTCAATCTTTCGATTGTTATTCTTCTAATCTACTGACTCAATATTTTCCGGTTGAGTCCCCTCCACCCCAACTCTAATATCATTTTCTGTCCTGAATCGAATCAGGAATTGCACTCAAATATTTGATTGCATTTTAAGAGTTACTAAAGGAAAACTGTGTGTTTTAAAGCATTTCTATATGCTGTAGCGTGGATGATGCCAGATAAAGCATTTTGTCATTGGCCCTTGTCATTATAGAATTTCGCTTACAATACGTGCTGTTTTCTGCATTCAAAATTTCATTAATGAAACATATAATACTTCTGTGGTTAGTGATAGGTGTTGTATTCATCTCCTATTCACAAGCAATAACCATAAAGGAGCAAGGGACAAAAAAACCTTTAAACCTGGTTACTTTATCCTCGCAGAACCCAAATGCTTTTGCAATAAGCAATGCCAACGGGCGTGTCGATATTTCTGAATTCAAGGGAGCCGAAAAAATAGAAATTCGAATGTTGGGCTTTCATACTCTTGTGAGGAGTTATGATGAGCTCTCTTTAGAAGGATTTGAACTGTTCATGGAAGCATCTAATCTCAACCTTGATGAAGTAGTTGTTTCTGCTACCCGGTGGAATCAAACATCATCTAACATTCCTTCGAAAATCATTTCCATTTCATCAAGCGACATAGCATTGCAAAACCCCCAAACCGCAGCTGATCTATTGGGTGTATCAGGCCAGGTATATATTCAAAAAAGTCAGCAAGGTGGTGGAAGCCCAATGATCAGAGGGTTTGCTACCAACCGACTGTTATACACAGTTGATGGTGTACGTATGAATACGGCAATATTCAGAGGCGGCAACATTCAAAACGTAATCAACCTTGATCCTTTTGCCACGGAACGTACGGAAGTTTTTTTTGGCCCAGGATCAGTAATTTATGGAAGTGATGCCATTGGAGGTGTTATGAGTTTTCAATCACTGACTCCTCAATTTTCTTTAGATGAAAAACCACATATTACGGGAAAGGCCATTACTCGTTACTCATCTGCTAACGATGAAAAGACAGGACACTTCGATATTAATGTGGGATGGAAAAAATGGGCCTTTGTTACCAGCTTCAGTTCTTGGGATTATGATCACTTGCGTCAGGGAAGTCATGGACCTGATGACTACCTAAAACCATATTTTGTGCAAAGACAGGATGGTGAAGACAAAGTTATTACTCAAGACGATCCCTTACTTCAAATCCCATCTGCTTATTCACAAAAAAATGTGATGCAAAAAATCAGGTTTAAACCTAATGACAAGTGGGACTTCCAATATGGGTTCCACTATTCTGAAACATCACCTTATGGAAGGTACGATCGGCATAACCGTGTAAAAAGCGGAACAGCCCAATACGCAGAATGGAATTACGGACCGCAAAGCTGGATGATGAACAATTTGAATGTTACTCACAGTGGCAAAAATGGTGCTTACGATAACATGACTTTGCGTTTAGCTCAGCAGTCTTTTGAAGAAAGTCGCGCTGACAGATCGCTAAACAATGATAACAGAAACACTGCCCTTGATCATGTAGAGGCATATTCCGCCAATCTCGATTTTACCAAATCTACAAGTAGTAGAAACACATTGTATTATGGAGTTGAGTATGTATTCAATGACATTACATCCACTGGAATGATCACTGACATTTCCACCAGAATAAGCACCACAGGACAGGTAAGGTATCCTTTGTCTACATGGAGTTCAGCAGCTGGTTACATTAATGACGAATATTCCGTGTCCGATGAAATTACCATACAAGCAGGTATTCGTTACAATCAATTTAAATTGGATGCAGCGTTTGACAATACTTTTTACCCCTTTCCCTTCAGTACTGCACACATCAATAATGGTGCAGTTACAGGTAGCCTGGGGGCTGCCTACCGCCCTTCGGACACCTGGGTAATCAGCACTAATTTTGGCACAGCGTTCCGTTCTCCAAACGTGGATGACGTAGGCAAAGTGTTTGATTCTGAACCTGGCGCGGTGACTATCCCAAACCCCAACCTAAAAGCTGAAAATGCTTACAGTCTCGATTTAGGCTTTGCAAAAGTATTAGGCGAAGCGGTAAAGCTGGATATTACGGGATACTATACAATTTTGAATAATGCCATGGTGCGAAGAAATTTTCAGCTGAACGGCCTAGATAGCATTATGTATGATGGTGCATTAAGCCAGGTACAAGCAATTCAAAATGCTGCTGTTGCCAATGTATATGGCCTACAAGCCGGACTTGAAGTAAAACTACCTGCAGGTTTTAGTTTTTCCTCTGACCTTAACACACAACGAGGTGAAGAAGAATTAGATGATGAGACAACCAGTGCTTCTCGTCATGCAGCACCCCTATTTGGAGTTTCAAGACTTACCTACAAGACCGGTAATCTAAACATGCAATTCTACATGGCGTATCAGGGTGAAAGGAAATTTGAGGACTTAGCCGTAGAGGAGCAAAGTAAAGATGAAATCTATGCCAAGGACGCGAATGGAAATAACTACGCACCATCCTGGTATACCTTGAATATAAAAGCAATGTATGAGCTTACAGAAAGATTTACGATCAGTGCTGGATTAGAGAACATAACCGATCAGCGATACCGACCATTTAGTTCTGGTATTTCAGCCCCGGGAAGAAATTTCATTCTGTCTTTAACTGCTAAACTATAAATTATTTAACCCCAGGGTACTTTTAAAATACCCTGCACTTTTTGAGTATGAATTATAAAAAATTAGTTGATTCGTTACGCCAGTTTAGAACATGGCACCGCTTTATTGGAACTGGGCTTGGTTTTTTTGTGATTATTATATCTATAACAGGAATCCTGTTAAGCTGGAAAAAAAATATTGATCTGCTTCAACCCCCCGAACAAAAAGGAACGTCTTCAGATCTTACTCAATGGGTCAGTGTAGAGTCTATAGTTCAATCGGCATCACATGCCGTTGACTCTGTGGTGGGGAGAAATATAGAAGTAGATAAATTGGATGTAAGACCAAGTAAAGGAATTATTAAAGTCCTTTTCAAGGAAGGATACTGGGAAGTACAGGTAGATGGTACTACTGGAAAATCCCTCTCTGTAATGCAGCGTCATACAGATTGGATTGAGCAGCTGCACGATGGCTCCATCATTAACGATTTTGTAAAACTTACTTACAGCAATATATTAGGTTGGGGTGTACTGATTCTTACACTTAGTGGTTTTTGGTTATGGTATGGCCCTAAGGTGGTAAAGAAAATGAAAACGCGTTGATTACTTACCCTTTGACCCTAAGTTAGATATTGAATCAAGTGAAATGGGAAGGTAGTATATAATTGTACCCACGATCATAGACACAACGAAACCATAGGGAAGACCAAAGGCGATTACCCCTACCAATAGGGCAATTATAAATCCCTTTCGATCGCTTACAACATCCTTGATCAATGATCCTAATGAAACTCCTTCCACCATCAATATCACTCCCAAAACAGGCAATGGAAAAGCTTGCACCAGGTTGTGAAATCCGTTGGAAAGAAATAAACCTAATATGATAAACAGTGATCCATAAATTATCACTGAGCCGCCCGTTCTCCCTCCAAAAGTGTAATGCCCCACCATTCCTCCTGACCCATGACAAGTTGGTATCCCACCAAAAAATGGATTGATAAGATTCATAATTGAATACGTGATCCCAATTTTTTTAATACTCATCTCCGGTCTATCAGGAAATAAATCTTTGGCAACCTGCTTGGTAGCAATAATTGAATTGCCCAAAGAGAGTGGAATCTGCGGTAATGCCAATAGTAAAAACCCTTTTGAGATATCTGCGAAAGTAGGCACACCAAAAATAGGGAGGTTAACACCAAAAGATTGGGGAATTTCCGTTGCATCAATTTTAAAAATAAAAGCATAGATGATTCCCAAACCAATCACCAAAAGAGAAGCTGGATATTTTTTATTATCGATAAACAATAGTATCACTACAAAAGAAACACCCGCCAAAATGTACCCATTCATAGAATCGGATGAGATATAATTTTTGAATGCCAGTGAGCACAAACTAATGCCCAACCCTAATTGAAGACCGCGCACAACCACTTTTGGAATCCACTTTGCAATCGTATCCAGTAATCCCGTAACTGACAAAATGAACATGACCACGCCAATAGCGAGCCCAGCTCCTAAAAGAATGCTTCCCCCAATTTGCTGTGCAATGACTAAAGTTGCCATCGCTTTGAGGGGTTGTGCTGGCATGGGCATGCGGTAAATCAAGCCCGTAAAAACCTGCATCAGCCCAAATAGGATGAGTGCGCCCGCCACATAAAGATTGGCAGCCAGTATCATAGCGATGATTAAAGGCAAGTCCGTACCTATGTCACCAAAAGCACCCGATAACTCTCGTCTGTTAAATTGTATTGGAGTTCTACTCATTCCTTCTAATTATCAAATAGAGCATCTCGGCAATTAAGCCCTCATCTTATTTTCCTCAAAAAAAATTTGACTCACCTACACGAACAACTCCTTCGCAATTAATAAAATCAGACGAATTTCAGATTTAAAGCCTAATGTGCCTCCAACCAGTTTTTGCCTACACCTACCTCTACTTCCATTGGCACATCGATGATCACAGCAGTTTTCATTAACTCCACTACCTTTGGCTTCACAACGGCTTCTTCGTCTTTATGCAAATCAAAAATCAATTCGTCATGAACCTGAAGAATCATTTTGGTTTTTAACTTTTCTTTCTCCAACCAATTTTGAATGTGCACCATTGCAATTTTAATGATGTCAGCTGCACTTCCCTGAATAGGAGCATTGATGGCGTTACGTTCTGCAAACCCTCTGGTAGATACGTTTCGAGAGTTGATATCTCTTAAATACCTTCTTCTGCCCAGAATAGTTTCAACAAATTCTTTTTCCCTTGCCATGTTGATGGAATCATCCATGTATCGCTTGATCGCAAAAAATTCTTTGAAGTAAGATTCGATGATCTCAACTGCCTCCGTCCGTGATATGTTCAGGTTTTGAGCTAATCCAAAGGCAGTACTTCCGTAGAGGATACCAAAGTTTACTTCTTTAGCCTTTCTGCGCATATCCGGTGTTACTTTTTTCAAAGGCACATCAAATACTTTTGCCGCTGTAGTGGCGTGAATGTCTCTGCCTTCTCTAAAGGCTTCAATCATAATTTCATCATTCGCAAAAGAGGCTGCAATACGCAATTCAATCTGAGAATAATCAGCAGACATGAAAAGATAATCTTTGTCTCGAGGAACAAAGGCACTACGGATCTGCCTTCCTTTCTCTGTCCGAATTGGAATATTCTGAAGGTTAGGATTCATTGAACTCAAACGGCCGGTTGCAGCTACCGCCTGTCGATAGTCTGTGTGAATCCTTCCGTCTGTTTTGCTTATCATTTTCGGAAGAGCATCAACATAAGTAGATCGTAACTTTTCATACTCCCGAAATTCAAGCATTTTTTTTACGATCTCATGCTCATCAGCCAATTTGATCAACACATCCTCGCCAGTAGCATATTGCCCTGTTTTGGTTTTCTTTGGCTTGTCTACGAGTTTTAATTTATCAAAAAGCACTTCTCCTACTTGCTTTGGTGAAGCAATGTTAAACTCCGTGTCGGCCAATTTGTAAATCTCCTTTTGTACTTTTTCGCTGTCCTTCTTAAGCCCTTTAGACATCCACAACAAAGTCTCTGTATCTACTTGTACTCCTTCTGACTCCATGGATGCTAACACACCCACCAAAGGCATCTCAATATCACTCATCAACTTACTATGGCCTTTCTCCTCTAATGTTGCCTTTAGTCTTTGCTTCAACGGCAAAATAATTTCTACTCGCTCACAAATGTTGTTTTTCTCATTTTCACTGGAGATCAATTGATAATCGAGGAATTGATTGGCCAAAATATCCAGTTCATGTGAAGATTCAGCTTCGATCAGATAGTGTGCCAGCATGGTGTCAAAAAGGGTTCCCTTCAGCTCCACACCATATTTTTTAAGCGCCAACATGGATTGCTTAATGTTGTGACCACATTTTGCAATCTGATCATCAGAAAGCAAAGAACTAAACTCACCTAAAATCGATTTTGCATCCTTTTCGTTCGGGATTGGAACATAGTAGGTCTCACCGGGTATGGCAAACACCAAAGCTTTCAACTCAAAATCAAAATGTGGTTCGCTTGAAGTAACAACTTCAAAAGCAAATTCAGACTGCTCGCCCAGTTTTAAGATGAGCGCCCCTCGTTCCTTATCATCTTTTGCATCATGATACTTTCCTTTTCCAATTTCTTCCGCTTTTTGTGGTCCTCCTCCACCGAACATGGACAACTGAGAATTCCCCTTCGACTTATCTTCTGGTGGCGGTGTAGCTCCTCCTGAAGTAGCAAAAGCCCGAGTCATGATCGCCCTAAATTCTAATTCTTCAAAAATTGGCCTGAGAACCTCTTCATTAAGGGTCTTGTATTTTAATTTTTCCTCATCAAATTCTACTGGCACATCAGTAACAATGGTGGCCAATTTTTTAGAAAGAATTGCTTGCTCTCCAAATTCTTCTACACGCTCTTTCTGTTTTCCTTTTAATTCATGGGCATGCTTTACAATGTTTTCAACATCACCGTACTTCTTTAATAAAGTGGCGGCAGTCTTCGGGCCAATCCCCGGAATGCCAGGAATGTTATCTGATGTATCTCCCTGCAAGCCCAGCATATCAATAACTTGCGATACATTGTCAATGTCCCATTTTTCACACACTTCAGCGACACCCATCACATCCACAGCATTTCCCATATATGCTGGCTTATATAGATAGACGTTTTCTTTGACCAATTGGCCAAAGTCTTTGTCGGGCGTCATCATGTAAACCTCAAAGCCCTCTTTAGCCGCACGGGTAGCCAGCGTTCCTATCACATCATCCGCCTCAAATCCATCCATTTCCAAAATAGGAATATTAAAGCCTTCAATAATTTCTTTTACAATGGGTATTCCGTACCGAATATCTTCTGGCGTTTCCTGTCTGGTCGCTTTATATTCTTCAAAAATTTCATCGCGAAATGTTGGAGCTGCAGTGTCAAAGCATATGGCTATATGAGTTGGTTTTTGCTTTTGAAGCACCTCCAACAGTGTGTTGGTGAACCCAAAAGGAACTGAAGTATTTCTACCCTTTGAATTGATGCGTGGGTTTTTGGTGAAAGCAAAATGTGCCCTGTAAATAAGGGCATAGGCGTCTAAAAGAAATAGTTTTTTACTGTTTTTTGACATATCAGCAACTTAATCAACGAAAGGAAACATTTGTATAAAAATTGTATTTTTATCAGACCTCAAAAACGGATACAAAATACACTGCTAAACTCGCACATCATGAACGGACCTTTGGAATATTTTTTACACTGGGAAAAGACAGTTCCTAATGACACTTTTCTCCGTCAACCTTTTGGAGATACGTGGAAAACCAGAACATGGAAAGAAGCTGGTGATGAGATCCGTAAAATAGCAGGTTATTTAGAGTCACTTCAGTTTCCCCCTCATAGCCATATCGCTTTACTTTCTAAAAACTGCTCAGAGTGGATTATGGCCGATTTGGCCATAATGATGGCAGGACATGTAACTGTTCCGGTATACCCAACGCTTTCTCCAGACAGCATGAGGCAGATCATAGAGCATAGCGATTCAAAAGCTGTCTTTATCGGAAAACTGGATAATTATTCCGCAGACCAATCCGGGATACCCGATGCTGTAAAAAAGATCAGCATCTCAACTTATGGAATAAAAGATGGTGTTCTATGGGAAGAGTTGATTCAAAATCAGGCCGCGATAGCCAATCCAATTACACTTGCTCAGGATGATATTCTTACCATCATTTATACTTCAGGCACTACTGGCACACCTAAAGGTGTAGTGCATAGTATGGGAAACTTTGATAAAACTGTAAAAATGGCGCAGAAGCATGTCGGCTTTCCTGATCGACCTCGCGTTATGTCTTATCTACCGTTGAGTCATATTGCAGAAAGGTTGGGAGGTGAATTCGAAGGGCTTTATAAAGG
>JBATLM010000227.1:0-7407 GCA_049289315.1 Cyclobacteriaceae bacterium | reverse complement strand
CTGATTAAATATTGATTTAATCTGTGAATGATGAGGTAGTCAGATTTTTTTAGGTTATTCATGACTGAGTCTGGTCTAAAAAGGGTGTTTTCGTCATTGCGATCCGCCAGCTGGCGGAGTGGCAATCCCCAACACACACCGCATTTCTGAGCGAGGCTGACGAAGGAAGCCGACCGAAGAATCCCCTCGATCATAGCAGGTAATCAGTTGCTCCGGCTACCGACCTACTGATCTCCCAAACAGAATACCGACCCACCGACCCCCATGTAAGAACCACGTAACTTCCAAAATAAAGTTAATCCCTAATTAGTATGCACGCATACCACCATTGGCGTAGCAAAATAAAATAGTATGCCCTTATGCTACGAAAAACCCAATAGTTAGGAAAAAACTCAATTAAGTGGTGCGTTTCTCCTCAGTTTTTTGCAAATTCATAACAGCTTTACTCGACTCTCTTTATTTAAAATATAGGGATAACCTTGTCTATATGATAGTCTGCAAATACACATCTCCGTATTCTGTTCATGGACGCAATAAGTTGTCCTGCAGCCAACAACTGAACTACACCGATAACAAAGATTCTCATCCAGATGAACTAGTGCGTGGGCCTGGCAAAATAGCGAGGGTGCGATGGCATGAGGGCGGAAGCATTATTTTGCCTAGCGTTTTTGCATACTTTTTGGGCAATGCAAAAAGTATGAGCCATAGCGGCTTGAGCTACAACATAATATGGAATTCTATTAATGCAATCAAAGCACATATTGCACTCGACAATGATCAAATGAATACTGCATTAATATGAACCTCCAACAACTCACCACTTACTTAACAACCGAACGCAGTGACACCCCAGAGGTAATCTCCTTCCGAGCCACGCGCAGAGCCATCGGCATGTTGGGCGTAGCACTCCCTTTCGTACTCTGGTGGGGCGGACTCCTCATTAACAGAACGGCATTACAACCCTCTATCAGTCACTACTACTACACCAGCATGCGCGAAGCATTTGTGGGAGTATTGTGTGCAGTGTCTTTGTTTTTGTTCACCTACAAAGGCTACAACAAGATGGACAGCTATGCCGCCAATGCAGCAGGGTTCTTCAGTTTGATGGTAGCTGTGTTTCCAACCAACATCATTGCCGACTATGGCGGACAAAGCGCTGTGATCTCCATCTTCGATTGGGAAATTCACAACGCCATACACCTGACCAGCGCAGGATTGTTCTTTGTTACGCTGGCTTGCATGTCACTGTTCCTGTTTACCAAAAGCGACAAGCCCAAATCACAATGGAGTGCTGCCAGGAAGAGTAGAAATCTAGTGTACAAATTCAGCGGCTACATCATGTTGTTGTGTATTGTATTGATAGGCATAAGCGGACCAGTATTTGGAGTAGGCCCGACAAGCAAGATCACCTTTGCCATGGAGACCGTAGCATTATTCTTCTTTGGTATCAGCTGGTTGACGAAAGGAGATGTGGTGTTTGGCGATAATTGAAAATATGAATTGACTATAAGCATTAGTTATAAAAGGCAAAGGTTGTCGAATCAATTTGCCGCGTGTTTGGAAGGAAATAATTAAATCTTTGGCTAAAAATTATTTATCATGAAGAAGAAAATCTTGTTTATTATAGCGATTCAGTTCAATTATCTGTTTGCGATATCTGAAACCATCGATACCTTAATCCTGAACTCATTTAATGAGAAAGACAAAATATCTTTGAGTGAAAGCTTTGGAGGCAAGGAAGGTGTAAGATCCATTTCTTTCTTAAGTTCCGGTTCATTTGTTACGTATGGAAAAATATCCAATGTTAAGACTCTAAATTTTGAATATTATGGAATTGTAACTGATGATTTTAACCTAATTTTTTCGATAAAGGAAAAGGGGACAAATGATTTTCAGGTATTACAGAATGAAAGTAAAAGAAAAATAATTCCAAATACCATAATGCCTCTTACTATTTCAATCTCAAAGTTTGGCGAATATGATATTAAAATTGAAGTAGTTTATTCGAATCAAGGGAGTGGTGTCTTTGGTATAGCAAATTTGAATTTGGATAAATATAGTACTCAGGAAATAAAAGACTTCAATGATCGTGTTAGAAGAGATAAGGAATATGAATTAAAGTTGAATGTAATTTACGATCAAAAGACTGCCGATAACTACAATTTGCGGGTTGATAATATCAAATTGCAATATCAGAATCAAATTACAAGAATTCGAGATATTCAGATTAAAGCAAATACTATGTCTGCCTTGGCATCCACTGTCCAGTTGGTAAATAAACGGACTTTGATGAGCGACCCAAGTCAGTATGCAATTTTTAGTCAAAAAATTGATTTTGTCAGATCAATTGCTGATTCCACACAAAGTATCTATCTAGACAACATTGTCGAGTCCTTCAGGAGTAAAGAGATCAATTTGCCCATTAACCCAACAAAAAAAGAAGGCTTTCGGAAATTTTCAATGATTGCTGGGGACGTTGTGAATCTTGTGACTGCAGGTCAATTTAAAGGAATCGTAAACAGTCTACAAGGTTTGATTGGTACTCTTTTTTCAAAAGGCAATTTGGAGTCAAAGCTACCTGTTTTGAAATATGAATTTAATAATGATCAAAAAGTAACTAGAACTACCTTAAATAGAGTAAACCGAGATAGTATAAGGGTGCTAGTAGCAAAGGGACTTGAGCTTCAGAAGTTTTTTACTGTTTTTTTCACAAAACTTGATAGTAATAGAAATAATTTCAAAGAAATTGTTCAGGATTTCCAATATTTTTCTAATGAAGCTGACCCATTTGTAAATCTAGTTGATGAAATTCATAATAATTTCTACCAACTTCCTGGGGTCAGTATTGATGAAAAAATTTATTACTCCAATCCTGATGATGCATATTACAGCAAGATTAAAAGTCAAGCTGACAAATATTTTGATGGGCTAAAAATTAAGGATAAAGTCAAGAGGACGAATGAAGTATCTAGTCATGAAAATGAACTTATTCAAATAAATAAAGTACTACAGGAAATTGATGTACTGGATGAAGAATCCATTCGACTATCATCTAACTTAAGCAATCTTTTTGCGATAGTTGAAGAAGATCTTAAAAGACCAAATCCGTTTGGTATCCCTGATTCTAGGGCTCCAGGTAGAGTTATAGCAAATCCTCTTTTCGGCAATTCATTTGATGAGTATAATACACTTAATAATGAAGCCCTTGCGGTTGTTGCTAACATTAGAGAAAAACTTTCTTACATATTAGGTACATCTTCGTTGTAATGGCAAACTCATACTTCTGGAGTCGTCCTGAGTTAAACTAATTAATTTTTCATTCTCCGCAGAGTCTCCTGTAAGAGACTCTAGCGGGATGAGAGTTGTATGCACTTTCTAGCGCGTATACTACGCGTGCTTCATTCCTGTACCTAGCTTGTGATCTTCTCGAACACCGCAACCCTTTGACCCTAACACACCATCTAAAACCTATCACCCAAAACCTACTCAATACTATCTACTCAATACTCAATACTATTTAGAAAAGCCCCGTCTGCACCGACATCAACTCCTGATAGTCATGCTTTGTTATGGCCTTCACCGTATTACCAACGGCTTGCTTCCCCTTCAGCTTGGCAACCGTATAAGCCTCCAATAAACTTTCATCAAATGGAAGTGTAAGGTGCTCCAAATCTTTAGCATCACTCACACTTAAGTTCAACCAATCCATTTCATTTTCTTTGGGGAGAATCAGCGGCATCCGCGGACCTTCACTCAACTTCGGGTTATTGTGTATCCTGCTCATGAGAGGATTAGCCCTAGTAGTCACGATGGATACGGTAGTTCGCTCAAGCCCATCTCCACTCCACGTATCCCAAATGCCAGCGAGGGACATAGGTTCATGGTTTTTCATTTGAATATGATAGGGGAAAGCCTTGCCATTCTTATGATGGTGTTCAAAGAATCCATCCGCAATGATCAAACACCTGCGACTCACGACAGATGTTTTGTAGGCAGGTTTTTCAAAGAGCGTCTCCGCTCTTGCATTCAGTGTTTGATTTTGAATCCTTACCACATCTCCGATGTCCTTTGTCCAATGCGGTATCAACCCCCAGTTCAACAACTGAATAGTATCAGGACTTTGATTGGTGATCACCGGCAAGTCAGGGTGATCAAAACCAGAGGCATGATACTGCAGCTGACTGCCATCCAACACACGATCCCACTCCTTAGGATCAACCGAATCCCCATACCGGCTTACATATTGCGCCTTCGAGAGCGAGGCCGTTCTTATTTCGTAGCACATAAAACAAATTTAACCAAAACCCCTACCTATTACCGACCCTGTCGTCATTGCGAGCGAAGGGTGGCTTGTGTGATGGCGCGTGGCAATCCCCCAATTGGTACCACATTCATATCAAGGGGATGGCCACGGCCTCACTCGAATTCTTCGAGCTCGTTCTCGCCATGACGGTCCTTCTTGGAGTTCGACCAGTAACCCGCCTGCCTGCCGCAATGAAAAGCATGACGGCAATACTGATTGCCGATACTTCAACACCAACTGGTTATTAATAGGTTGAGATAGTGTGCTGGCCCGGCATCCCGATAGCTATCGGGAAGCGGGGGTGCGATGGGAAGATGGAGGAAGCATTATTTTGCCTAGCGTTTTTGCATACTTTTTGGGCAATGCAAAAAGTATGAGCCTGCCCGGCTTGAGGGCAAAAGGAGTCCGCGAATAAAAAAGGACAAGCCCGCCCGCCTGCCTGCGCGTAGCCGCTTCGGCATAGGCAGGGCTTGAGGGCATACTCCATACCTCCTTGCAAATCTGAATCCGACAACTAACAACTAATAATTTAACTAAAACCCCTCTGATTATTACTAAATTATTTAGTATTTAGCAGGTGAACTAGAGGAGCATGAAAATCAAGGAATTAAGCCCAGGAATCTACAAAATAAGAAGATCAGCCTACACCCCCTACGGGGCCAAGCACGTGCGGGACAACAATAACACCATCCGATTACTAACCGTGGTGGGCACAGGCGCCAACAGAAAGTACCATATCGACCACGACACCTTCGGGCAACACCCCGAAGAGATGTACGGCATGGAAGACTACGAAGTCATCAGCAGGTACGAATCCATCCCCCAGGTAAACAACCAATCCATCACCATTTCATTCAAGGACGGCTCTGGGGACCAATTCGAATTCCGGGTGGTGGATGCCTGGACCCTCGGCAACCTATTCCAGCATTTCACATGGCTGCAAAAGCCCTTTGGATACTTCAAGAGGAAAAAGCGGTGAATTACATGGTGCGCAACCTGAAACCTGAAACTTGGAACCGGCAACCGGTAACAAGCAACCAAAAACCCCCAACCCAAAACCTACTAAAAACTAACAACTCAAAACTAATAACTAAAAAAAGGGCGTGCCCTTCGCTTTCCTTCCCTTTCCCTATCGGGACCACCCCCGCGCTCAGGTCGGGCTATCGCCACTCGCCAGCCACCGCACATACTCCCTCGGGCTCAAACAATGGCTCTATCCCTCACGCAACTCCCCAACATGGAACCTTGAACCTTAAACTGATAAAATCGCCCGTATTCGGTCAGTTTTCCCCCACTAACAACGAGCAACCAATAACCAACGCCTAAACGGTGTAAAATCCCTAATATTTCTCGGATATTTTAAGTAATATTCGTGTTCGTTTCAATTGGCTTCCATCTGATTAAATGAAATTCAACGAAGACTCGCGTGTAAAAATCCCCACCACCCTGCACCTGGTCAGGTTAGGGTATGAGTACATTTCGTTGAAGAATGCCAAATGGGATGAAGAGACCAACATCTTCACGGATATCTTTAAAGAGAGCATAGGTAGAATAAACAAAGACTTAAGTAATCATGACATTGACCGCATCTATAGTGAAGTATCTCTGTGCCTGGAAAATGAAGATTTAGGAAAAGCTTTTTACGAAAAGCTGATCGATCAATCCGGAGACCGATTGATTGATTTTAAGGACTTCAATAACAATTCCTTTCATGTAGTTACGGAACTGACTTACCAAAAGGACGATGACGAGTTCAGGCCTGATATCATTCTGTTGATCAATGGAATGCCACTGGTATTCATTGAAGTAAAGAAACCCAACAATCACGAAGGTATTATTGCAGAGCGGAACAGAATCATCAAACGATTTCAGAATACCAAATTCCGCAAGTTCATCAACATCACCCAGCTCATGGTTTTCTCCAATAACATGGAGTATGACGACCATGATTCTGAACCATTACAAGGGGCTTACTATGCTACCACTTCGTATCATGAACCTAGTTTTAATTACTTCCGTGAAGAGGAGAAGTTCGATTTGGCTAGCTTGTTGAAAGAAGTCACCAATGAACAAGAAGACTTTGTTTTAAGGGATACCAATTATGTAGGAATAAAGAACTCGCCCGAGTTCATTACAAATAAGAATCCAGATTCACCCACCAATAGAATTTGCACTTCATTATTTAGTCGTGAACGCTTGAAGTTTGTGCTGCAATATTCTTTTGCGTTTGTAAAAGAACTTAAGGGTCTTGAGCGCCACATCATGCGCTATCCGCAAATCTTTGCTACCAAGGCCATTGAATCCACATTAGATAAGGGAATTAGAAAGGGTATCATCTGGCACACGCAGGGAAGTGGAAAAACAGCATTAGCTTATTATAATGTGCGACACCTTACGGATTACTATCAAAAGAAATCCATCATTCCCAAGTTCTACTTTATTGTGGATCGAATTGATTTAATGATTCAGGCAGGGAGAGAATTTAAAAGCCGTGGCTTAATTGTCCACAATGTGAATTCAAAAGAAGAGTTTGCCCGCGACATCAAATCAACCAGCGCCATTCATAATGCCTCTGGTAAACCGGAAATTACGGTTGTTAATATTCAGAAGTTCAAAGAAGACCCGAGTGTAGTCACCAATACTGATTATAATATCAACATACAGCGCGTTTACTTCTTGGACGAAGTGCACCGCAGTTACAATCCGAAGGGTAGCTTCCTGGCCAACTTGAATGAATCTGATCCTAATGCAGTAAAGATTGGACTAACAGGTACTCCGTTACTAGGACAGGACTACAACTCAAAGTCGTTGTTTGGGGGTTATATTCATAAGTACTATTACAATGCTTCCATTGCAGACGGCTACACCTTGCGATTGATCCGAGAAGAAATCGAGACGAGCTACAAGCTATCCATGATTGAGGCGTTGAAAGAGATTGAGATACTGAAGGGCAATGCCGACAAGAAAGTAATTTACTTGCATCATAAGTTTGTGGAGCCCATGCTGGATTATGTAGTGTCGGATTTTGAAAAGGCACGGCTTACCCTCAATGATAGTACCATCGGTGGCATGGTGGTGTGTGACTCCTCCGATCAGGCCAAAAA